>JASIAM010000091.1 GCA_030041985.1 Bryobacteraceae bacterium
TGTTCCACAGCCAAGCCACCAACTCGCGGCTGGGCTCGATTCCCGTAGATGTAATTTTATCGAAAGGAGCCAGCGCAATCTTCTCTTCCGCGCTGGCCCGCTCATAGTGTTCCATCCAGCCGGTACGGACCAGCAGAATCGTACCCGGTTTCAGCGTGGTCTTTTGTGCTGCAAGCGCAGCTTGGAGATCGGCGAGAGAGTAGGGATCGCGTTCCAGAGGGCGGACCGGCCGGCCCTGCGCCTGCCGAAAGGCGAACGCGTCAACGAGGACGCCGCGGCCGACAAATTTATCGGCCCACTGGTGGATGCCCAGCTTCCGGTTGCCGTCCTCGCGGATGTCGCTTACGCTGACACCGCCATAGAAGGCCTGCGTGTGCACGTGGCCCACGTGGCCGAAGCCATCCCACTGGCTCCCCTCCTGCGTGTTGAACTGCTCGATCAGATCATCGTGCGCGGCCGGGCCAAGCGGCAGCACCTTATGCGACACGGTAGCCCGTCCGAACAGCGGGGGCTTGGCGAAGCCGATCTTCGCATCCAGGCGAAACACCTTGCCGGTTTGGACCAGCCGCGCCGCTTCCACGACTCCTTCGGGCGTCAGGAAGTTCAAGCAACCGAGCGCGTACTGCTCGCCAAAAATGCCCCAGGAAGATTCCGCCGGCAAGTCCTTGCGCACCGGCAACGCGTCAAAATCGGGTAGATCGGAGAAGTGCATAGTCTGTTATTCTCCCACCAGATACTACCGGGTGAGGAACGAAATACGCCATAGCATGCGATCTGTCTGAGCGCGTAATCGCCTATACGAGGACGTGGCCCGCGGTCCTTTGAGAGCGAGTATCAACCGCTTTCACTCATTAAACTGATGGAATGAGGGAACGAGCCGGCAGTTCGATTTCGCGGCGGCCTGCACGAAAATGAGGGATCTTCCGGGAGAGGCAGCATCGTGATGGAGTTTGCGCTGCTAGCGGTCCGGCTCCTTTTGGCTTTCGTGTTTCTCCTGGCCGGGGCCGCCAAATTCTTAGATCCTCTGGGATTCCGCAAATCTCTGCGCGAGTTTGGCGTGCCGCTGGTATTGGCGAAACCTGCGATGGTGCTGCTGCCGGCGGTGGAATTCCTGGTAGGCGCGGCGCTGGTCCCCGCAAGTTTCGCGTGGTATGGTGCGTGCGGCGCGCTGGCGCTGCTCAGTGTATTTTTGATCGCTCTCGGCATAACGGTCGTGCGCGGGCGCAAACCAGCCTGCCGCTGTTTCGGCCAGTTGCACTCGAAACCGGTGGGCTGGCCGGAAGTGTCGCGGGATGCCGCGCTGGCGGGGTGCGCGGCGTGGCTGGTATGGCGAGGCCCGCTGCGGTTGGGGCCAGGTTTTTGGGCATGGGTCGCGGGCTTGCACGGGCAGGAGAAGAAGGCGGCTCTGGTCGCGGCCGGCGCGGCGTGTTTCCTGTTTTTCCGGCTACTCGACCGGGCGCGGCCGGAACGGCAAACCAGCGAATCGCCCGCTCCTGCAGCCCTCGAAGACGAGGATGAGGAACCGCGAGAGCCGGTAAGTACCCCCGCCCCACGCCCGGCTGCAACACGCCCCGCGCCAGCTCCACGCGCTGCGCCGGTGCGGCGTCCCGTCCCGGCGAGACCCCCCGCGCCGGCAAAACCGAGCCCCAAGGGCATTGGCCTGCCAATCGGAACGCCAGCCCCGGAATTCGAACTGCCGGCAATCGCCGGTGGGATACGGTCGCTGCGATCTCTTCGCGAGCAGGGGCTAGATGTCCTGCTGGTATTCTCCAATCCTTACTGCGAGTCCTGCCATGCCCTGGTTCCGAGCCTCGTGCGCTGGACGCGCGAGCTGGCGGGAGTCCTGGATATCGTCGTGATCAGCCGCGGACCAGCGCGCGATCTGCTGCCGAAGCTGAAAGGGTTCGAGACATCGCGCGTTCTGCTGCAGCGGGAGTTTGAAATCGGTGAGGCGTACGACTGCATCTCCACTCCCACCGGCGTCCTGGTAAGCGCTGACGGCCTGATCCGCAGCGGACTGGCCGTGGGACGGGAAGCGATCCAGCAACTCATCTTGCCGTTCGCGCCTCGCGGCGAAGCCCCTCATGAACCAGCATCTTGAGGAGGGTCTGGTATCCGATGCCCTTTCGCGTTGCGAGTTCTCGGGCCTTGGCCACATCGGGTGCGGGCAATCGCAACGCAATTTGGACGCTGGGCACCTTGTTCATCCGACCGACCAGGCGCGAGCCCTTCGGCGCGCCAGCTTTCTTCCCGGTTGCGGCCGCCTTCTGCTTGACGAACGCGCGGCCTTCCCGGCTAGCCCACCAGTCCCCCTCCTGTGATTCGTTGGCGAACTTGGGCATAACGATCGATTGCTTTTTCATCCCTTCACTCCCCTCGCAGGCGCCGGGCAAGGTAATCCTTCTTCTGCCCGGCTTCCAGGTCGTATGCGGTGACGACTCAGATCTTTTCACCGCGCTCAACCAGTACCAAGGCCAGCAGCCGCCTCGCCGTAATAGACGTAACGCACTTCCCCCTCCACGTCTTGCTCGTAGATCGGGATCGGGTTGTTCGCCAGCGCTTTCTCGACCTCTTCAGCCTTAATCCGGTGTGCCCGAACCTTGCGCAGATTGTTTGCGTCCCAGTCGAACACCGCACTTCTATTGTATATGCATTGCATGACGACTGAATGATGGCGGCCGGCAAAAAGTCCGTTCGAACGCCCGAGCCGCGCCACGGCTCATGGATTCCCTGGGGGAATCAGGACAATCGGGGGGCGGGCGTGGGTTCGCGGCCGGCCCGGCGCATCATCAGGCTCGTCGCGCGGCCCTCGGGGCCAGTTTCAAAGGTGATCTCTGAGCCAGTCACCGTAACGAAGAAGTTGTTCTCGCTTGCAGCCAACATTTCAAACTTTGGCCCGGCGATGGGCTGGCCGGCTACCTGTGTCGTGACTTGTGCGAAGAGCCGGCCGCCGCCGCGAGTGATTTCGAGAATGCGCTCCGGCGCCAATTGATAGCGCCCTGTGTAGTTATCGAGGAGCGCTCGATCCATCTGAATCTCGATGTGCTGCTTTGGAGCCTCGGGAGGCGCGGGATTGGCAAGCGGCAGTTTCGGGTTCAGGAGATGACTACCGATGTCATCGACACCGGACGGAGTAGAAGCATTGGATAGAACAACGACCCCGGTACGCGCTTTGCAATCGCATCCGATGAACGACCGGAAACCTCCGGTGCCTCCGTTATGCCAGGCAACCTCTCCAAAAATAAACCACCCCAAGCCGATCTCTATTTTGTCCGCGGGGCGGCGCACTGCGAGCATGGCGTTCATGGCGGGTGCGAGAGGCGATTCCTGGTAGCCGAGGAATGCTTCGAGGAACGTCAGCATGTCATTGGCTGAGGAGCGCAGCGCGCCTGCACCGGCAAGCGTGGGAAGGTCCCAGTTGGCGA
>JASIAM010000092.1 GCA_030041985.1 Bryobacteraceae bacterium
CCCCTTGTCCGCCAATGTACTGGTAATGTTTATCGAAATTCCACAATTTGCCCGGCCAACTGCTGATGAATGCCTGCCAGGAAACTAGCGACCAATCTTCCTTTTCAATCATGGGCCACAACTCGGCGCAGATACGAGCCAAGCTGATGGGGCTGGCATCCCATCCGATGGCCGCCTGTTCGATCTGCCGCTCCCGCTGTTGCTTGTGGGCCGCTGCAATCTTGGCGCCTCGTTCCTCGATGACTCGTTTGCGATCGGGAGTAATCAGTTTCTTGCAGGCTTCGATTAGGGCCGGGAGCGTCGCTTCCGAATCCGCGCCAATATCCAGATCCAAATCGGAAGCGTAGTGCATAAAGTCCTGGATGTTGCTCTTCATGAACAGGTCAATGGTAGAGATGTTGATCGTCTTAGCACCACGCGCTCGGGCGGCTCGCGCCGTGGCCGTGGCATCCGCCACCTCGAGGCACAGGGTGACGTCAGCCTGATAACCCGGCCCTCCGGTTCCGGAGAGCGGATGGCGGTTCGGGAAATTCATGCGCTCTTGGCTGTTCACCGGAGACTGCAGGGTTTCAGCGAGTTCCTGCAGCAGCTTTCGGCCATTGGGAGTACGCGCCGCCCGCTGTTCAATAATTAGCGGCATTTCCGCCGCGACCAGCATTCGCGCGGCTTCGGCCACGACGCTGTCGTCACCGGATGGCGGTGCTGTCATTACCAATCGGGGCACTCCCAGTTTGGCCTGGATCGGATGCGTCTGCGTCTCATGGCTGGCCACAACAAGCACCGGACCCATGGGCGGCGTCGTCGCGAATTTATAAGCCCGCACCGCGCTCTCGCCAAACGCGCCCAGGGATTGTGGAGAATCGTCCCATTTGGTGAAATCGCGAACCAGCGCGCCCATATCATTGGCACTGTGATAGGAGGCGACCCCCGAGCCTCGCTCGGCCGCATCCGCGTGACTGCCCACGACCATGAAAATCGGTACTCGGTCGGCGTAAGCGTTGTAAATCGCCATCGACGCGTGCTGCAAACCGACCGTGCCATGTATGAGAGCCATCATCGGCTTGCCCTCGATCTTGGCGTAGCCATGGCACATGGCCACCGCTGATTCCTCGTGGCAGCACGTTAGAAACTCCGGGACCTTGTTATCGCCGTAGTTAATCAGAGACTCGTGCAGGCCGTCGAAGGTCGAGCCGGGATTGGCGGCGCAATATTCGAGATTCAGGGACTTGATGACATCGACCATGTAATCAGATCCCGGATGCTCCACGATGTTTGTTATGCCGCTTTCACGAGGAGCGGCATCGGTGTCTGCTGCCAAGGTGGTCGAATTTACCGTGGCGCTGCCGTTACGGCGCTGCGTCTGCGCTTCTATGGACGCGGGCGTGCCAGCCAGCACGGCCGTGCCCACGGCGGCCCCCTTCAAAAAGCCTCGGCGCCCAAGCGATTTTTTCTTCGATTCCTGCATCATAACCTCCAATCACTGAACGGGCAAATTTTACACCATTGCAGAGCATAAGAGCAATCGTGTGGATTTTGGCTGCTTTCGGCTGTCGCGGCCACATGATAATGTTCCCTTTGTGCCAAATGAAAATGTCCCCTTGGCGGAGTCAGTCTGATGATGACCCCAACCGGACAGAGACCGGCTGGTGGCACTGAAGAAGGCCCTTAAGAGATGAAGTCGGGCACAAACCAATTTCACGGAAGCGGATACGATTACCTGGTGAATGAGGACTTCAATGCCGGAGAGCCATTCACTAATAACGGCAACGGACAATTGATCCGGCCCAAAACACGAAGGAACGATTTTGGCGGGACACTGGGCGGTCCGGTGTGGATTCCCAAGGTCTATAACGGCCGTGACCGGCCGCCGGGCCGTTTATGAACAAAATACCGTTCGCCGGTTTTCCCCTAACAGCGACCGTAGCCCAATCCCTGCTACCGTTCCCGCAATTTAATTCGGGACTTGCCCCCACTTGGGCGCCACTCGGTGATACCTGGTATAACTCATTGCAGACCAAGGCGACTAAACGGCTTTCTCACGGTTTGGATTTAATAGCTAACTTTACCTGGTCAAAAGAGCTGGATAACCTGGCGGGAACCTTCATACCTACGAACGTAGGAAACAGGGCGACTGCGCGTACTTTGGCCACATTGTATCGCCCGCTAGTCACGAGTTTTGCACTCACTTATACAGTCCTTTCAATCAGAGGACTAAGTTCCGGAGCTCTGAAGGCCGCCTCGTGGATCGCGCGCGACTGGCAAGTAAGCGGCTTTTTCCAGTACGCCAGTGGCGCTCTGATCGCACCTCCGATCGCAAACGCCAGTCCGACGTTGAGTTCGCTGATTTTCGAGAGCACCGTTCAGGACCGGGTTTCGGGAGTGCCTCTGTTTACGCAAAACCTGAATTGCCACTGCTTTGATCCCGCCTATACCTTCGTGCTGAATCCGGCCGCATGGACCAACCCTCCTGCTGGACAGTTTGGAACAGCAACTTACTACAGCGATTATCGTGACGAACGACGCCCAGTGGAGAATCTGGGTGTCGGCCGCCGGTTCCCAATCCGCGAAAGAGCCAGCTTCAATATAAGGATCGAATTCACTAACATCTTCAATCGCACCGAGATGAACGATCCCACGGCGACGAATCCTGAGGCCGCCCAGACAAGGAATCCTGCTACGGGGCAGACCACCGCCGGTTTCGGGTACATAAATACGTTGGGTACCACGTTCGGCACGCCGCGGCAGGGGCAAATCGTCGCACGATTCCAGTTCTAATGAGGGCGGCCCGCTCGGTAGCCTAAGGAAGCGCGAATACGACGAGCGTATCCGTTGCCGTCACGGCAACATACTGTTTGCCATTTTTGCCTTCATATGTAATCGGCACGGCATTTGCCATGCGATCCAGCTTGGTGGCCCACAGCTCTTTTCCGGTTTTTGAATCGAATGCACGAAAGCGGGCGTCCTGGGCTGCGCCGATGAAAACCAGCCCGCCCGCAGTCACGATCGGACCAGCGCTTCCAGCCCCACCGACGTTCCTCTTGCCTCCGGGCAATGCTTCGTTGGTTCCCAGTGTAGTCTTCCAGGCGATGTCGCCCGTATTCGCGTTCACCGCAAGAATACGGCTCCAGGGAGGACGGAAACACGGTACGTTCACCAGGCGGCCGTTTGCGTCCTTAACGGGCACACTGATTCCACCGCCGCCTCCGGCATTCGGCCGGTCATAGGGAAGATTGACATTTTCGTACCGCCCACCTTCTTTCTTCTTTTCTACCCAACCAGTGAGCGGCGCGTCATGAGTCTGCACGAACACATAACCCGATCTCGGGTCTACAGCGAGACCGCCCCAACTTGCTCCCCCAGTTCCGCCCGGAAACTGGATTGAATATCGTGGCGGGGTGCCTTCCTGGTGGAATAGGAACGGGGAGAACGGCCCTTCGTTGTAGTATCCTCCGTTCCTGTCCCAAAGCTCCTGGCATGCTTTGGCGTGCTCGGGAGTAGTGTCTTCCGCTGTGACCAGATCCTCGCGTTTCATACTGACGCGCGCCAAAGCTGGGGGCTTCACGGGAAATGGCTGCGTGGGTGAATACCATTCACCGGGAACATCGCCTTTAGGCACAGGACGTTCTTCGACGCCAAATACCGGCTTGCCGGTGACGCGATCGAGAATGAACATGTAGCCCGACTTGCCGATCTCCGCTAGCGCCGGCGTCCGCTTTCCGTTCCGCACGATGTCCACCAGCGCAGGAGCCGGAGGCAAATCGAAGTCCCACAAATCGTGATGCACCACCTGGAAATGCCACCTGTATTTTCCGGTGGCGGCGTCCACCGCGACAATTGAGTTGCCGAAGAGGTTCGCCCCTGGCCTGTCTCCTCCGTAATAGTTTGCTGTAGGCGCGCCGAGCGTCATATAGATGATTCCGCGTTGTTCATCCGCGGTCATGTACCAAGCCCAGGTATTGGCGCCGGAACGGTTTTTCCAGCCGTCATCGAGCCACGTTTCATGGCCCAGCTCGCCCGGCCGCGGCACGGATTGAAATTCCCAAAGTTTCGCGCCCGTGCGGGCATCGTATGCGCGCGTATTGCCCGGCGGCCCTGTTTCCCGCTCGCCAGTACTCGCGCCGGCCGTAAGGACGTTCTTGAAGACTGTCGGGACTCCGTTGTACGGCACTACCATATCCACCGTTCCCTCGTTGCCGAAACCGGGATCAACTTGACCCGTCGCTGCATTCAGAGCAGTGAGGCTCTTTCCCGCGGTAAACAGGATGCGCGCAGAGTTCTGCCCATCGCCTGGCCAGTAAGCGACACCGCGAGGCGAAGCCTGTCCTGAAGCTACTTCGTAGCGCCAGATCTCGGTGCCGTTTTCGGCGTTGAGCGCCACAATGCTTTTTTGCGCGGAGATATACATGACGCCACCCACCACGATGGGCGTCAACTCGGAAGTTCCGCTGGCAGTGGCGAAGCGGAATCCAGCGGGCTGCAACCGATAAGACCATACCGGAACAAGCTTGCTCACATTTTTCGTGTCGATTTGTGTGAGTGGAGAAAAACGGGTACCAGCTAAGTCGCGATTGAACCGCGGCCAATCGCCCGCGGGGATCTTCTCTGTCTGGGCAACGAGCGCGGGCAATGTGCAAACGAGGAAGAAAATGGCAGAAGGGCGTATCCTCATTGGCTCCTCAATGTTTAGGTAGGGCAAACGCAATATAAGCGCCTTGCGGGGCGGAAGCTGCGGCTGCGGGATTGGATCCTACGAGCGTAACCGCCGGCCCATTTCCTGCTGCCGCGCAGATCACGAGGAACTCGCGGCCGCCAATCTCATACACTGCCGGGACCCCCTCGGCGGCTGCCGGAAGATTGGTCTCCCAGATCACTTTGCCGGTGTCTTCATCGTACGCCCGGAATTTCTTGTCGTTCGTAGCAGCGAAGATCAAGCCGCCTGCCGTCACCACCGGGCCGCCACGCTGTTGTTGCAGGACGCCGGTATCGGCGTGCCCCTGTGCCGCAAGAGCGGGTACGCTGCCGTAGGGAACTTGCCACTCAATGGTTCCATTATTCAGGTCATAGGCTGTCATTCGAAACCAGGGAGGTGTGATCGAAGGGAGGCGCGTGCTTTTGGAAATAAACGAAGTATAGGGCGCTGTGTAGTGAATGAACGGTCCGGCGAGTGGAATAGGTGCCGGGTGTGGTGGGGCGGCAGCCCTCGTGTCCGCTCCGGGGTCTCCTTTCGGCACTAACGTAATGATCGTGGGGACTACCAGAGGATTGAACAAATATTCTTTGGAATCTCCCGTGGAGTAGGTCCAGGCCACGGCAAGCTGTTTCACATTGGATTTGTTGATCTCCGTGAGCGACGAGTATTGGGATGAATCGGCGCCACCCAGATATTCACGCCACGTACGGAACTGTCCTTCGTCCGCCGCGACAGCGGCAATCGAAAACAGCACGGCGAGAAGGAGGAGACGCATTCAGGTAGTCTACTGCAAGACGCAGAGCAACTCCCGGTCAGACGCGCAAAGCCGGGACGCGTGTTATTCGCGGCACTCGAAGTTGCTCGCATCTTCCGGGTCGCCTTGGCCCTTGTAATACGCGTACTTGGGATATGCGCACAATGGCCGGCTGCGGCCGGGGAAAGCTTTCCCGGTTGCCACCACGAAATCCGGAGCAGTTCCCTTCTCGACCCAATTGACTAAGGCAGTCAGCAGGTCGAAATTATCGAGCGCAAACTCGCCGCCTCGGCAGTGGTACATGCCGGGAACCAGATACATACGGCTCCAGTTTTCGACTTTGTCTAGGCCGCCATTGGCCTTAGCCATCCGTTGGTAGTAAGCGAGTGTGTCCATTGCGGAAAATGCCTGGTCGCTCATTCCGTGATAAAACAGCAGCTTGCCGCCATGCGCCGAGAAGGTGCTGAGGTTGGTCCAAATAGTATCAGTCACAGCCTCTAGTGGGTCTCCCAGCAGCGCAAACAGGCGCCCGTCGACGTCGATGCTCACCGGCGGCGCCGGAGCGTTCGCCGCGGGTGGATTTGCGGACGGTTTCGGAAGGAGATTGGCGATTCCCGCGTCGTAACCGTTCATCGGATAGACCAACTCGCCCCGGGAATTGTGCGGCCCGGCGAACGCTTTTTTAATCGCGGCCGTCTGCTGCGAGCTCAGGCAGGAATCATTTTTGCTGCCCTTGCACTCTAAAACATCCGGATCGAAGTTGCAGGCCCGCGTATTGAACACCATGCCGTCCTTCAGTCCGTCTTTGGCGTCACAGGTGTTCAGAACGCCGTTGACGATCAACTTGATGTCGCTTTCGGAAAACACCTTATTCGGTTCCGCCCTTCCGGAGTCGTCCTTAGGAGCAATCTGGTTGAAAGCAACTGCGGACCAGTTGTTGCCGATCCGGGAAAAGCCAGTGCGCATGGCGGGATCTCCGGAAATGACGCCGTCGAATTCGGTGGGAAAGCGTTGTGTCATGAGCATGGCTTCCCGTCCGCCCGTCGAGCAACCCGCAAAGTAGGAATGCCCGGCCGGCTGTCCGTAATAATGGACGATGATCTGTTTGGCGAGTTCCGCGACACGGCCGACGGCAACGTCTGCAAAATCCAGACTGGCCTGCTGATCCACGTCATAGCTTCTGTCAAAGGTGGATCCCTTGTGTCCGGTATCGGTGGACACGACGGCAAATCCGCGCGCTAGTCCCGGGTTGTTGCCGGCGGCTGCGCCGCCCACCGGTGGCCGCACACTGCCGTTGTATCCGCCACCGCCCTGAAACAGGAAGCGGTTGTTCCAGTTGTCGGGCAGCGCGAGGGCGAAGCCAATGCCGTAGGTTCGTCCATCCGCGCCGGTGCGCTCATTGATCATGCCGTCAGCCTCGCAGTGCGACGGGATCATGGCTGCTGTTGCGGATGTTTCGGCGGTAGCCGTTCCGGGGGCAGAGGATGCCGGAATCGGTGTGGCTTTGGTGATCACCATCGGCACGCTGGGAATCTTGAAGTTGACTAGGTCCGCGCACTTGCTCGATGTTTGTGCGTAGGCCACCGGGATCATCACGAATGTCAACCAGTAAGCTCTCATCGCTACTTTCCCTCCAGCGAGCCGATTATATATCAGCCGGTATTATCTCGTCAGTGGTGGCAGCAGGGCCGGGCGTGTTGGCGGAAGGTGCTGATCGACGGCGTTCAGCATGAGGGCGACGCGATAGTAATCGCCCATGATCATCATGAGCTGGACCGTTCGCTGACGGCCGAATTGTCCCACCATCTTTGCCCAAAGTTCGCTGCTGACCCGGTGATCCCGAAATAGCGCGCGCCCGAACGTGATCAGTGTCGCATCCTTTTCGGATAATCCCGCAACGTCCCGGTTGTACTTGACTACATTAATGACCCCTTGTTCCAAGCCTTGACGGCGGCCAGCCGGTTCGTGCGAGGACCATTCGTATTGCTGGTCACTCTCTCTGGCGGCGATCAGCGCGGAGAGTTGAAAGTATCGAGGACCGACCGGGCTCTTCTCACCTGATGGGATGCCCAGATCGAGCTCCCGGGGGCTGTAGATCGAGATGTGATTCGGTCCCGGCCCGGGCTTGAAATCGGGCCTTGCCGCCAGAAGACGCTGCCCCTGTTCGTCCAGGTCTGCCGCAGTGACCGGGGGCAGCCGCGAGAGCGTCACCGGGTTGATGTCGGGTGGCAGCGAGTTCTGGTCCTGACAGACCGCTGGAAACGTGGCAAGTAACAGGACAGACAGTTGGATCATCCTCATAAAGTCATCTCCTTTCACAAGTCGCTGTCCAAAGCTATCGGCGGAATCAGTTACGGGGAGTGAGGGAGTGCGTAGTAGCTTTTCTTACGTGACGCCAGCCAGGACTCGGTGCGCTGGCGGATATAGGCCCTGTAATCGCTATTTGTCTTCAACGCCGGCGCGTGGTGGTGCGTTCCGCCCTGTTCATCCGGAACGGGCAATTGCGCTACGAGTTCGGCTTGGATTTGCTGCAGATGCGAAGGGCGGTCTTCATCCGGATTCACGCTGTTGGCCACCGGTACAGTCACGCCTTTCAGCGGATCATCCGTTCTGGCAAGCTGTAGAGTGAGCACGTCACCCAATCCAACTGCCGCGGCGTCACGCGCCGTAAGTGCAGGCAGATTCCAGCGCGTTTCAATCGTCTTTAAGATGGATGTGTGATCTAGTGGCATAGCCCCTTCCGGTACGCGGAACACCGTGCCCGCAGGAATTAGCGGCGATATCAGCACTGTGGGTACGCGGGGACCGAAGCGCGTGAAATCAAACCCGTATTCACCCGCGGAGTTGTCTGGGGCGACTGCGCCGGAAGGCGGCGGCACATGGTCATAGCAGCCCCCATGTTCGTCGTACGTCACGATGAGCATGGTCTCGTTCCAGTTTGGTCCATTGCGCAGGGCGTAGTACACATCATGAATCAACTGCTCGCCCAACGCTACGTTGTAATTCGGGTGCTGGCTGTTCCCGCTAGCATCCCAACTCGGTTCGAGAAATGTATAAGCGGGAAGTGTTCCGCCGGCAGCCGCCTTTTGAAAATACGCGAACTCGCCGAAGTGGCTATCATCAGCATTCGTCGTGTCGGAGAAATCCATACGGGTAAGCGGCGGAGCGTCATAACCGAAAATGCTCCATGTGACATTATTTTCCGAGAGCAGGCCATAGATGCTTGGGCAAGTGTACTTTGTAGTGTTGTCGTCCATATGGCCTTGCGAGGTTCCCGCATTTACGAAGGCTCGGTTTGGTAGTGTCTCGGTAGGAGCGGAGCAAAACCAGTAATCACACACGGCGAAGCCGCGTGCCAAACCAGAGATTACCGGCAGCATCGCCGGTGGAAACACGCCCATAATGCTATCCGCCGTGGTACCGGCGAGGATCGACCATCCTTCTTTCGATTCCCATCCAAGCGTGTAGCTGAAATCGGTAACGAAGCCTTCATTGGTGGCTAACGGCGGCGAGGGGGCCGTGGTGCTTCCGAAGAGCTGAGAGTTGGTCGCAGAGTAACCTTCGCCCGGGTCGGCGCCAGGCATGAAGTATGCGTTCGCATCGGACGGGGCAATCGGGAACACTGGAACGGGCGATCCATCAGTACCCGGGTTTGATTCGTCTCCCGTTAACCCTTCGAACGGCTGGCCGCTTGGCGACACGTTGCCGTTCGCCGCATACAAGAGACCTAGCATCTGGTCAAAGGAGCGATTCTCCAGCATCAGAACCACAATATGATTGATTGCAGAAAGACGATTGGTTGCCACGCTTTTGTAGTTGCTTATTCTAGCGCGGAAGACTGTGCGTGCAAAAATAATGCGGCCATGGAAAGTCCCACGGGCATTTGTTGCTCTCGGTCCGATCAGCAACTCTGATAGGCACAGCTAATACACAGTCCGACTCTGCACGGCCCCCTTGGCCGACAAACAAAACCGGGGCTCGGCGGCCGCTCCGCTTAAGATGCGCCCGCTGATGTGTGAGGCAACCGCCGGCCCGTGCTTAAACCCGTGGCCCGATCCGCCGCCCGCCAGCCAAACGTTGGTAAGCTCCGGATGCGCATCTATTAGGAAATCCCCGTTCGAAGTGTTCTCGTACTGACAGACTCGGAACTCCGTCAGCGGCGCATCGCGAAGCAGCGGAAGACGCTCGGCAAGGAACGCCCGCGCCTCTACTACACTCTCTGCGCTAACCGCGCGGTCGCCGGAATCCGGGTCGAACGGAGCGCCATGCCGGTCGAAAGCCAGCTTGCAACCGCGCCCTTCCAGATCCGGAAATCCATAAGGGCCCCGAGGGTCAGTGAAGTCGATCCAAATCGGTAATTCCGGCGGCGAAAACCGGCGCTCACCTGCCGGCGGCGCGAAGAAGAGCACCTCCTGGCGGGTCGGCCAAATCCGTTCCCCCAGAATATCCGGGAACATTTTCGGTAGCCACGGGCCGCACGCAAAAACAAATGTATCGGCGCTAATTCGCTTTCCGTCCCTGGTTTCGACAAAACCCAGCCTGCCCCGGCCGGATGGAGGCATTACCGCAGCCGTAATGTATTCTCCTCCCCGACGGATCAGGTCCCTGACTACAGCGGCGATCGCACGCCGCGCGATCAAAGCGCCGCTCTCCGGTTCCAGAATGCCGAACGAGCCTGAGTCCGGCACACGCATCTGCGGATAGCGTTCCGCCAACTCCGGAGCGGACAGGATCTCGATTGGTACGTTCACCCTCTCCAGCGTGCGGCGCGTACTCTCGCTATACGGGTCGCCCGAGCGCGCCATCCATAGCACACCGGTGCAATGAAATAAAGACTCGCCAGTCCTCTCGCATAGGTCCTTCCATTCCGCCAGAGAGCGCCGCGCCATTCGCGTATAAATCTCGTCTCCGCCATAACCCATGCGAATGATCCGGCTCTCGCCGCCGGAACTCGAACGCGAATGGCCCGCGCCCCACGCATCGATCAGCAGCACTGATCGGCCCGCGCTACGCATGCGCCACGCGATCCACGATCCGAACGAGCCGGCGCCGATGACCGCCACGTCCGCTACTAGAGGAGTATTTTTCGAAATCGAAGTCACCTTTAAGCGTATACGGCTCAGCCGCGCAAACACTCGTCGTGTAGAATAGCGCTGTGCCCATTAACCACACGATTGTCAGTTATACAAACCTGGTCCAGCCGTATGGTAGTCAGGGAGCGCTCCTGAACGCCACCCAGGATGTTGCCGCCAAAGTTATTCCCGACCCCGCCAAACTGGCGGCTACAATGGCAAATTTGAAGGCCGGACTCGATCAATGGCAGAAGAAGCAGATCGATCCGCGAATCCTTCATGGTCCGACACATCGCATGGCAGCCCAGCTCCAGTCCCATATCGTGCGTCAGGCCACGGCGGCCAAGAAGATCGACTCTTTTCTAATCAAGATTAAGGATTTTATCCTCGAAGGAGTGGAAGTCAAGTTCTCCAGCGCAGACTGGGTGGAGTGGGCGGCGTCGTTCTTCACTTGGATCGCTGATATTGTCCCAGCCACCCAGCCGAAGCCCGCCCCGGCGGCTGACACGATTGATGACAAGTTCTCCATGGGAATTCTTGGGGATTTTGGCACCGGATTGTATGGTGCACCTGTCGCCTGCAAGAGCATCAACAGTAGTGGTGATTCTTACAATTTGATGCTGCATCTCGGGGACGTCTACTACTCGGCCACTCCGGAGGAGGTGCAGGACCGCTTTTTCCAATTCTGGCCATCGAAAGGCCAGATGAATCGGACGATGAACGGCAACCACGAAATGTACACCGGCGGGCATACGTATTTCGAGACTATGCTGCCGAAGTTTGGCCAGAAGGCGAGTTATTTTGCCTTCCAGAACACCAACTGGCTGCTGGCGATGCTCGACACCGCGTATTTCCAGGATTTCGGAGGACAGGAGGGAGTGCTGGACGATGCGCAGATGACTTGGCTCCGCAACATAGTGACTGCGGCCGGAGATCGCAAAATTGTTCTTTTCAGCCATCATCAGCCGTTTACACAACTCGACGACAACCTCGGCGGAAATCTGCTCACGCAGATGGAGAAATACGGCCTGGCGGACAAGATCTTCGCGTGGTACTGGGGGCACGAGCACCGGTGTCTACTGTATGATCCTCATCCGAAGTATGGCTTTCACGGCCGCTGCGTGGGACACGGGGGATTCCCCGAGGCTCGGCCCGATCTTGGAAATGCTCCGGCCTCGCCCGACTTTGGCTCACAATGGCGTCAGTTGTCACCCAAGAGCGGGCCAAACGCCGCAGGTGAGACGGTACCGATCCCCGGAGCCTGGATCTACGACAATAATAATCTGTATCTTCCACCCGGACTACAGAAGCAATTCGCTCCCAATGGCTTTATGCGTTTGGAGTTCGATGGTAAGCAACTCGTAGAGTATGTCAGGGCGCCGGACAACGCCACTGTCTGGCTCCGGTCGCTCGCAGACTCAACTCAAGCTTCGGCGACTTCTTTCGCGCATTGAACTGATTGCCAGCATCCGGCGCCGGTTGGCATATACTATCCCTACGCTATGCCAGAGAAGAATGCAGCGTCACGTGGTAGATAGTATGGTCCGCGTGTGGCGCAATGGAGGGACTAAATGGCAACGATCCAACTTACGGATGCGCTGGGGCTCGTTCTTAATATCGACCCGGCTCCGTTTTCTTCTCTATGGAAATATTTCCAACAATTGCCAGTTCTGCACCTAACGAGCACCGTTCTGACAAAAGCAGCGGGGTTCACGCTCGATCAACCGGCACTTACTGCATTCGTCAGCGGATTATCTTTCGATAAGGATATTAGTGCCGGACCCGGTGGCACGGCCATTTCCATTTCCTCCGGAGCCCACGGGTCGCTCGAGTTGATTCAGCACACGCCGGCAGTAGTTAACCTGCCTGGGATACTTGCGGGCAAACTGACCATCGCTCCGGACACTTGCTTCGTGGCCTTTGGGATCGACGCATCAGCAGGCATTGCCGTTGGATCGGACTCTGGCGCCCTCCAATTCGGCATCGGACCGGGTGAAACGATCGAGATTCGCAATTATCAGAGCTTCCCGCTGCACCAGAAGATTCCCCTTCTCGATGCCGTCCGCGAAACCATATCGCGCTTCACGGTTCCGTTCTGTTGCGACGACCTGAGTTCGCTCCCGGAGGGTTGTGTTGCCACAGTGACGGGCAGCGGATCGCTAAAACTTTCCGGAACCGCTAACTTACTCGCCGTTACGAATCCTCTGGCATCCGCCTCACTCCCTGCGCCTCTTCCCACCCTTTCAGTAACCGCCGGAGGCACAATGCAGATTGGCGCGACCGTAGAGGTGCGATGCAAGTATCAGATCTGCGCGCGCTCGATCGCGCCGGGGCGGGTGGAACTCGGCTGGTACCGCGATAACGGAACTGAGTTCGACATCAACGCCACCGTCAGCGAAGGGGTAAGCGCCGGCTTCGGGAGCACCGATCTTTTTTCGTCGATCATCGGTGTAGTGAGTTCGAGCGCCGCCGCCGATCTCGGCCAGTTGCAAAAAGCGAATCTTCCGCCCAACGAAATTGCTTCCATTCAGAGTGCCGTGAAATCTGCTGTCAACCGGAAGCTGGAAATCGCGCTGTCCTCACAAATTGGCGCGGCGGAGTCCGGCAGCGCCATGTTTCTGTTCGAGATCGATCTTGCCGTTCTGGCGCCATCCTCGCGGCAGGCCGTTGATCAGGCCCTGCGCGGAGACTTAAGCGCGCTTCATGCCGGCGCGCTACCCGGTATCGCTCTGTCCCAAAGCGTTTGGGAGAAGACGCGAAGCGGTCACATTCAACTTACGGTCAATCTCCTCGGAATCCTCAATTTCGGCGCCATCTCCACATTGGCCAGCAGTGGTGCGGTACTGGCGGAGCCTGCCACAGGCGCGTTGGTCGTAACTGATAAAGCCACCGCGAACCGCGTTCGTTCCACGGCGGTGAACTTTGGAGCCGATACCGAAAAACTACGCCATGTTATGGCCGAGTCCTTTCTGATTACCGCCGTCTATCAAGGGCTGCAGCGCCAGGTTGGCGCACCAACGCTCACTTGTTACCACGATTTTTTCCAACTCCAGCAAAATACCACGCCCGCTCGCATGGCGCAGGAGTTGCATATTGGCTCCGCCCTTGGTCTCTTTGCTCCGGCAGATGCTGTCCCACCCGCCGGGATTGCGGATTTCGGTTGCACCATGGTTCGTGCCGCCGTTACTTACGACGCTCCCAGCGCCGAGGCGCTTTTCTTAGCTCCTGGCGGCCAGCCGCGTGCAGCGAACGTTTACGAGAATCTGGGCCGGTCCGCCATTCTATTACTGGTAAGCGACCATGACGCGGATGCCGTGCGCCGCCGGCCAGCCCTGGATGACGGCCTATGGACCCAAATGAAGTCACTCGGCCAGGCAGGCTTTGCCGGCCTGTTTGCGGGAGTCGCTGCGCCTCTGTTGGGCGCCATCACTGCGGACTACACTGCCATCGTTTGGTGGGCAGAAGCGATGGCGGGCGCCGGCAAAATGCTCGCGGCTGTCCACGATTGGTTTGGCCTGCACCCGCACGCGCCGCTCGATGATCCGGAATTGCAGAAGCTGCGCCAGGACCTCGCTGCACACCTTAAAGACGTGGCCGCAACTGCTCATGAAGAATTCGGTGAACCCTGGGGACTGGTGTCGATGGATCAAGCCTCCAGCCGTAGCGCCAAGGCGGAGATTCTGGTGATCGGCCCGAAGCTTGTACGCTCCTGCCAACGTTCCATTGTGGCCGCGGCGCGCTCCTGATTAAAAGCGCCGGAATTTGATAGCGTTCGTATTTCAAAACACAGGAGGAGGAGATTGATGGCAGATTTCGTCGTGACCAATTGGTTTGGAGACCTGGTGTCCCATGCGCAGGCTGTGGCCGAAGCGAACTCCGCGGCTGATGTCGTCAACGTCTTGAAAAATCCGGCCCAGTATCCGTCGCCGGTGCGAGCCGTGGGCGCCAACCATTCCACCACGCCCTGCGCCGTGGTCAATGGAGGAACCATTCTCAAGATGTCCGGCATGAACAAAATCCTGGACATCTCCAACAATACCGTCACGGCGGAAGCGGGAGCGCTCTACATCGACGTTGCGCAGGCGCTGGAGAAACAGAAGCTCCAGTTTTATGTCAACACGGAGATCGGCAACCTCTCTGTGGGGAGCGCGGCATGCTGTGGAACTAAGGACTCGTCGATGCCCGGTGAGTTCGGACAAGTAGGATCGTACGTCAGCCGGATCAAAATGGCATTACCTTCGGGAGATTTCCTGGTAGTGACCGACGATCAGCCGGAGTTGATGCAACAGGTGCGGTCGAGTTATGGGACATTCGGGATCGTTTGCGAAGCAACTTTCCGCGTACGCCCTATCCAGCCGATGGCGGTCCGTCATCAGACCTTCACGCTCGACGAATTCATCCAGAAATTGCCCTCGCTGAAGGCGGGGAGCGAATCGATCATGTTCTATGTTTTTCCCTTTGACAACCTGATTACGGTGGAGTTCCGGAAGTACGATCCGTCCGCTTCCGGCGACCCGAACCGCGTCATCTGGCCACTGCGCAACTATCTATGGGCGACCGCCGGACCGGCGGTGTGCGCGAATGCGGAGAAAGACCTCGCAGACAAGACCGTCCGTTACGGGGTTATCGACGGCTTCAACAAGCTGTGGCGGTGGAAGCTCGAGAACCTGATCCAGAGCGGCAACACCATCGCCACCGACCAGATCATTCGCTATCCGCCGACCGGCGGCGTGAGCCGTTACACTTTCAGCCTCTGGGCCTTTCCGGCGGCGACCTATCCAGCCGTTCTACGCGCGTGTTTTCAGTTCTGCCAGCAGTATTACCAGCAGAACGGCTACCGCGTGAATATGTTGTTCGTCGGTTATTCGGTGGCTAAAGATCAGAGCTCGCTGCTCTCCTATTCTTACGACGGCGATATGATGACCATCGATCCGGTCTCTACCGGCAATCCCGGGTGGGATCAATTTCTAGCGGCTTACAACCAATTCTCGAGCGGCCAGGGAGGTGTTCCGCTGTTCAATCAGACCAACGGCATCACCCCCGCAATGGCGCAAAAGGCCTTGGGCGGCCGGCTGAAAACCTTCGCCGCAGCCCGTCAGGCTTACGACCCCGAGGGAAGGTTACTCAACGACTATTTCCGGAACATACTCGGCAACTGAAACGGAGGATTGCAATGCTATCCACTGCCTGGGAACAGCGCAAAAACGCGTACGATATCGTGGTGATTGGCTCGGGTTATGGCGGCGCGATTACGGCTGCGCGGCTCGCCACCGCCAATTTAAATCCCAAGCCCAGCATCTGTATTTTGGAGCGGGGACGCGAATGGCAGCCCGGACAATATCCGGAAGCACCGCTGGATGTGGCGGGGCAAATGCGCAGCGACCTCAATCCGCTGGGATTGTATGAGCTCATCAACGCGCCCGATATCTCGGTGATCAAGGGCTCCGGACTGGGCGGCACTTCGCTGATCAACGCCAATGTCGCCATTATCCCCGACGAAGAGGTTTTCGAACAGTTCAGTTGGCCCTCGGCCATCAAATACCAGGATCTGATGCCGTACTACTTGCGGGCCAGAACGGTCTTGGCGGCCAACCCGCATCCCAATGCGCTCAAACTGGCCAAGGTTCAGGCGCTCAACCGCCGGGCCGTGGAAATCGGAACCACCGTCCAACCACTAAACATCGTGGTCAATTTCACCATCGATGGCTTGAACCCCTATGGCGTGCAGCAGAAGCCGTGTGTGAATTGCGGGAATTGCGTCATCGGCTGCAATGTGGGAGCGAAAAATACTCTCTACATGAACTTCCTGCCGATGGCGCAAAAGGCCGGGGCGGCCATTCTCACGCAGGCCAAAGTAGAGTGGCTCGAAAAAGGCAAGACGGGCGGTTGGATCATCCACGGCAGTTACGTCAAAACGGGTGGGGGCAGCGAAGTATTCGCGCTCAACGCGGGCGAGGTGGTGCTCTCGGCCGGCGCCCTGAACACCCCCGAGATCCTGCTTCGCTCGGAAATGCATGGACTCCCGGTGGCGCCCGCACTCGGAACGAAATTCAGCGGGAACGGCGATTTCTTCGGGCTGGCCTACAACGGCGGTTACGAAACCGATGTGCTCGGCTATAACGCATCGGCGCCGGTTCCCGCGGGTGACTCTCCAGAGCCAGGACCGAATATCGTTGGAATCGTTCGCTACAATGGCACGCTTCCGGAAGCGCAGCGCATCGCTGTGGAAGATTTTTCGTTTCCCATTCCGTCTGTCGATGCTGCCAAAGCCCTCTTCGGTGCGATACAGGGGCAGGATACGGTCACCGGAAACGAAGCCGAACAGCGCGCGCGCCTGCTTCGCGACCTTGATCCCACCAATAAGCAGCACGATCCGAACGGCGCGTTGAATCACACCATGCTTTACCTGGTGATGGGCCAGGACAACGCGCGCGGCTTGATTCTGTTTGACAAACCGCTGCTCGAACCCGACGGGCGCATCCAGATTTCCTGGGACCAGGCCGGCCAGCAGCAGATCTTTACGCGCATGAACGAGGAACTCCGCCGCCATGCGCATGCACTCAAAGGCAGCTTCATCTCGAATCCCACCTGGAGCTTTTTCAAGCTCAAACACTTGATTACGGCTCATCCGCTCGGCGGATGCCCAATGGGCGATGACTACCTTCAGGGAGCCGTGGACGTATATGGCCGGGTATTCGCGGGCGACGGCAGCGTGCACCAGGGCCTTTATGTAACGGACGGTTCGATAATTCCCAGCGCGCTCGGCGTGAATCCGTTCTTGACGATATCGGCGTTGACCGAACGCTTTGTGGAACGTAAGATCCAACAATTGCAGGGCTCCCGTTACCCGGACCCGCCGAAACCGGTCAGCATGGCCGGTATTAGCGCGCTGGATGCGACAGACTATAACGAAGGCCAGCTCGAAGCGCTGTTCCGCCGGTGTCCCACCATGGGAATCGACACTCTGGTCAATCAGGGCGGCAACCCCGTTATAGACCTGGCCAATCAGACCATCCGCAACGATCGCTACTGGAAGGGATTTTTCCCCAAGGGAAATGTGCTCAACACCATGTCTTCGGCCATCTTTACGGGATTCAAAAAACAATTCAGCAAACAGCCGAACGGCCAGTACATTGGAGTCACTAGCGACACCGATAACCACATTCAGGCGCGTAATAGCCTGGAAGCAATTACCGTGGAAGTGGGCCATTCCGATGGAAGCCTGGAGCCGGGCAACTACGTCCTCCTCAAGTATGTAGACCCGCCGTGGCAGGGCTTTTACGATGTGGTCAAGGTCATTAATCAAGACCTGTTGATCGGCCGTGTTTATCTGGGTAAGTACCCGCACGGCACGCGACTCTTCACCTTTCCGATGACGCGTCTCTACCGTTTCGATCAGATGACATTGGATGACCACGCTACGCTTTATGCCGGCGGCAGTGCTCCGGACGCAGCCGATGTGGCCGGCGTCTGGCGCATGGACGTTATTTCCAACGCCAACCATGCGGGCGGCATCGCATATCTGCAATTCAGCAATCTGCCCGACAGCAGGTTCGAAGCTCGCTATCAGCTTATGGGGTTGTTCGAAGGGATCGTGGCCCCCAGCTTTCTACAAGATCATTTCCAGTTGAACGACTTCACAACGTTTCACGATGAGATTCGTAAGGTGACGCCGGATTTCATGGTGGGAAAATATGTCACTTCGCTACCCGCGGCCGTCGCTACAGTGACCGCGAATTCCACGTTCGGCCTTTTCCACGAAGAACCCGGCGGGCAGTTCGGCTTCTATTACATGCTGACGAAGGTTGCCGGAAAACAGTTACCAACTAACACACTATGGCGCCCCTTCCTCGACACGCAATTGCCGGACGGGGTAGGCATGACCTTCCAGGAACAAATGACCGGCTGGTATTTTGCGGGGGAGGCGACGCCCGCTCCCGGACTTGCCGGAGACCTCACCATCCTGCAACGCATTCCGTCGAACGGCACGCCCTCGAACGGAGTGACCGCCAGTTTCGCCGCGGCCATGACGATAAAGGACGTCAACGAATTCGTCGACGGCTATGAGCACGAAGCGCAGATCGGCGGGACGATTTCTTTCGGACAATTTGCCGGACAAACGGCCGCCACATTTGCCATTGATCCATCGAGCAGCAAATTCCATTACCTCCGCATCTCTGCGGCAACCGGCGAGGCTCAAATGAATTACCATATCGAGTTTCTTGCCGCAGGAGGGCAGCGGTACACGCTCGAGGGCGTGAAGTACATGCAAAGCAATGTGGGCAGCCTTCTCGAAGACTACACAACCTTGTTTTGCCACGTCTACCAACAACAACCCGGCGGCACTGAGAAAGAAACCGGAACGGCGCTGCTGAAATTCCAGACGTTTGAAAACCTGGCTGCCGTGGAAAGCATGGCGGCATTCCTCGGTTCATTCCAGATCACGGGGACCAGCGATCCCGCCATCCAGTTCCTGGCGCGGATGCGTTTTATCGCCTTCACCGCACAATTCGTGCAGCGCGAATTCGATCCGCTGGGCACTTAGTGAGCAGACATTTGCGCCAGATCGCGGCCGCGCAGGTGGGCCTCCAGAGCGGCCCGTCCAGCCGACACTAATGCCTGCAACTTGGCGTCAGGCATATCGAACTCGGTAGTGCCGTACCCTTGGACCGGAAGGCGGCAGATTTCCGAGGCATGGTCGCGGATCTCCTGGTTATCCTGCGCGCCCATCATGGTGTCCATCAGCCGCGTGAGGCGCTTCACTACCCGCAGTTCGGAAGCGGCTTCCGGCGGTTTGGGAGGCACTCCCGGAACGGCAAGGGTTTCGTCCAGCAGCAGGCCGAGGTTTAATGCTCCGTCAGGGTCGGTGTCGCCCATAATTTCCGGGACCGACTCGGCAATCAGGCGGATGGGAAAGTTGGAAAGCACGCCGCCGTCAACAATCACATTGCCGGCTTTTGTGCGGCCCCTGTACGTTCCCCAGGACGCGTCCCAAACTACCTCGCGCCAGACCATGGGGATGCTCATGGACATGCGAACCGCCCATGCCAGAGGCACGTCAGGCGCGGTGCGATGATTGAGCACGAGCATCTCCATATCCGTCGTGTCCGACGCAACCACCGACAAATCCACGTGGGTCTGCGCAAACGCCGACGCGATGGTTGCGGTGGGGGCGATTCCTTTGGCGCCCAGCTTTTCGACCAGCCAATTGAAGAACGCAACACCCGCATAGATGCCGCCGCACTCCACGATGGAAAAAAGCGTCGGATAAAGCGGCGTATCCATCAACGCATCGAGGACGACGTTGCCGGCAACCAGGGGGAGGTGAACAGATCGGAGGGCGTGCATCGTATCGCTCGCTTCTCGCTGCGCCGGCGTGAAATCCGCGGGCACAGGCCGATCCATGAAACTGGCAAAACGCGGCCTGCCGTTCAGTTTCTCGTTCACAGCCGCCAACATTTCTTGCGGAGTGTAGCCGGCCGCGGCCAGGGTCGCGGTAATCGCCCCGGCTGAAGTCCCGATCAACCGGCGAGTGGTATGTCCCGCCGCCTGCAGTGCAGTAAGCGCCCCGGCGAAAGCCGACCCTTTCGCCCCTCCACCTTCAAAAACTATGTCGAATGTGGCCATAAGAATCCTCCAAGCCCGTCTCGGCGAACATGGTACATGATACATCCAGGCGAACCAGGCGCAAGCAACGTCCGCGTAGGCACGCTGAGCTTGAGTGGCGCCGGCTGGGTTTTCTGTGTGAGCGCACCCACGGGAGCGAGCATTATGTCATCTCCGGGACTAGGGATTGGGGCTTGGCGGCTGCGGATTGCTACAATCGCTCTGATGGCTAACGAAATCTACGCGGCTTTTGATACCACCGAGGGAAAATTCAAAGTCCGGCTGTTTGCGGAGCAAGCGCCCAAAACGGTCGAAAATTTTGTAAGCCTGGCGGAAGGAACCAAAACCGGCAAGCCGTTTTATGACGGCACTATTTTTCATCGCGTGATCCCTAATTTTATGATTCAGGGCGGCGATCCCCAAGGGACTGGCCGTGGCGGCCCGGGTTACAAGTTCGCCGACGAATTTCACCCTTCGCTCAAGCACTCTAAGGCGGGCATCCTGTCGATGGCCAATGCGGGGCCGAACACCAACGGGAGCCAGTTCTTCATAACCGTGGCGCCCACGCCCCACCTGGACAACAAGCATAGTGTGTTCGGTGAAGTGACGGAAGGGTATGAGGTAGTGAAGAAGATTTCCGAAGCGCCGCGGAATGCGCAGGACCGGCCTCACAAAGAGGTCCGCATCCAGTCGGTAAAGATCGAGAGAGCATAACGATTGCGCCTCGCGATCTTCGGCGGCACGTTCGATCCCATTCACAAGGCCCACGTAGTGATGGCTGCCGAAGCGGCCGGCCGGTTTCAACTCGACCGCGTGCTATTCGTTCCGGCGGCTAATCCGCCTCACAAATCCGGACTGACGTACGCGGCTTATGAGGACCGTCTGCGCATGGCAGAACTGGCGTCGAACGGCGATCCGCGGTTCCAGGTATCGCGATTAGAGGAGGGTCCCGGCCGCAGCTACTCCATCGATACCGTGGAAAAAGTGCGCGCAACGCTGGGTCCCTCCGATGAGCTTTTCTTCTTGATAGGAGCCGATGCGTTTGCCGAAATTGAAACCTGGCACCGGTGGCGGGAACTGATCGCGGAAGTGACCTTTATTGTAGTGAGCCGGCCGGGACACCGCTACCGGATTCCGGAGGGCGCGCGTGTCGAACGGCTGGAGACGGTAGACCTTCCGGTGTCCTCTTCGGAAATCCGCACTGCTCTCGCCGCGGGAAAGCGGCCCGCGGAAATTCCGGAAGCAGTGATTGAACATATTTTTCAGCACGCGCTTTACGGAGTGCCCGTGCGCGCGTAAGCGGCAGCCTGTACGCGTCCGTGCGGGGATGCACAGCGACGTTCACATAACCGGAGAGACCGAACCGGGCGACAACTTGGGCCAGTTTCGTATAACTCAGTAGCAGAAGCTTCGAGCCTCGCAATTCCGCCGTCCCGGGCCGCCATTCTAGCCGCCGAACTAGGATGGAAGTACCAAACAAGGTACCGCCTCGGCGGCTTCTTCCTCAAGAGATGCCACCGCGCCGGCAAAACAGCCGCCAGAGCCATTCACTCCTGAAACACATCGTGAATCGGTGTACAATACAATCGCCGCGATTACAGTGTGGTGTTTCCCGTATGGGCTTGGGGGTTGAATGGAAAAACCGGCGCAAAATATACAAGATAGTTTTTTAAACAATGCACGCAAGGATAAGATTGTCCTCACGATTTATCTGATGAGCGGTGTGAAGTTGTCCGGAAGAATCAAGAGTTTCGATAAGTATTCGGTAGTGTTAGAAACCAGCAACCAGGAACAACTTATCTTCAAACACGCCATTTCGACCGTGGTGACGCAGAAGCCAATTCATTCTTACGGAAGCTCTCAGGCGGCGGCGCAGGGGAGCGCGGCGGGCAGCGTTCCGGGCGCCCCCGGCCACCCGGATTCGTCGGAGGGTTAAGCAGCCCCCTGACTTTGGCGAATCGTTGGGATAAGATGACCAGGTAAAGGAGGCTAAGCAAACATGGCAAAATCGTTGCCGCGGCGCACAATGCTGAAGGGGATGGGCACGACGCTCGCGCTGCCGTTCCTCGATGCGATGCTGCCTCCCATGCGTGCCGCTGTGAAGCCTATCCAACGCTTTCAGGCGTTCTATGTGCCGAACGGCATGGCTATGGAATATTGGAGCCCGAAAGGCGAGGGGAAGGATTTCGAAATGACTCCCATCCTCGAGCCGCTCGCGCCGTACCGCGACCAAATGCTGCTCTTTTCCGGCATCAAAGCGAGCTGGAACTACATTCACGCGGGCGCTTCGGGGTCGTTCCTGACAGGCACGCCGCGGGGCGGCCGGAATGAAATCGAAATCATCGCGGATGTTTCGATCGACCAGTTGCTGGGCCGCCATTTCGCCCAGGAAACCCAGCTTGCCAGCCTCGAAATCTGCATGGATCTTCCCGCCAATGCGGGCGCCTGCACCGGAAACCTGAGCTGTGCCTATCTGGATACGCTTTGCTGGCGCAGCCCCACCCAGCCCTTGCCCATGGATTGGAATCCACGGACAGTGTTCGAAAATCTGTTTGGCGATAGTGGCAGCACAGATCACGCGGCCCGCGCGGAGCGCCTCGAGGAGCATAAGAGCATTCTCGATTCGGTAACCGGCAAGCTCGCGGATCTGAAGCGCGAACTGGGGCCGCAGGATCAGAACAAGCTGGATGAATTCGCGGATGCCGTGCGCGACGTCGAGCGCCGCATCCAGCGGGCCGAGGAGCAGAGCAATATCGAGCTGCCAGCCATGAATCAGCCCTTGGGCGCGCCGCCGGTCTTCGAAGATCACCTGGCATTGATGCTGGATTTGCAGCTTCTGGCGTTGCGGTCCGATCTGACGCGCGTGGTTTCGTTCATGATCAGTAAAGAACAAAGCCCGCGTCCCTATCCGCAAATCGGCGTGCCCGAAGCGCACCATCCCCTGTCGCACCACAACAACGATCCCGACCTGGTGGCGCGGATGTCAAAAATCAATCGCTACCACGCCCAGTTGTTCTCCGGCTATCTGGCCAAACTGCGCGCCACCCCGGATGGCGATGGCTCCCTGCTCGATCACATGATCATCCTTTATGGAGCCGGCATCTCCAACAGCAACGCACACTCTGGAGACAACCTGCCGCTGATGCTGGTCGGCGGGGGCGCGGGCAAGCTCAAAGGCGGGCGTCATCTGAAATATCCCAACAAGCCATCGCAAGCCAACCTGCTGATGACCATCATGGATAAGATGGGGTACCCGGTCGAAAAGGTTGGCGGCAGCACCGGCAAACTGCCCGTCGATACTCTGCCCGAGGTCTAGCCGATGCGGTCCTTGCGCAGCTTGGCCCTGATGTGGTTATGCGCCGC
>JASIAM010000093.1 GCA_030041985.1 Bryobacteraceae bacterium
GCTTTCCGATAAAAATGTGCGCGCGGTGCTGATCAATATTTTCGGAGGTATCCTGCGCTGCGACACACTGGCCAATGGAGTGGTGGCGGCGGCGCGCGATCTGCAGATTCCGGTACCGGTGGTGGTGCGCATGGAAGGCACTAACGTGGAACGGGGCCGGCAGATATTGCTGGATTCCGGCCTGAATTTTACGGTGGGACAGGATATGCGCGACGCTGCCAATAAGGTGGTCAAGCTGGCCGCGCGCTAGAGGGTGCGAAAGAATGACGGGTGCAGAAAAATGAGGAGCAATGAGCGTACTGGCAGATAAGAGCACACGGCTGATCGTGCAAGGCATCACGGGCCGGGAAGGCAGTTTCCACGCGCAGCAGGCGATCGAGTACGGCACGAATGTAGTGGGTGGAGTGACGCCGGGGAAGGGCGGAGCCAAGCACCTGGATCTGCCGGTATTCGACACAGTGGCAGCGGCGATGAAAGAAACGGGCGCGAACGCCTCGATGATTTTCGTGCCGCCGCCCTTCGCAGCCGACGCCGTTATGGAAGCTGTGGATGCGGGACTGCCGCTGGTGGTGTGCATCACCGAAGGCATTCCCGCGCTCGACATGATGAAAGCCTGGCAGTTTGCATCCGGTAAGAAGAGCAGGCTGATTGGCCCCAATTGCCCCGGCATTATTTCACCCGGCAAATGCAAGATCGGCATCATGCCGGGACACATTCACAAGGAAGGACACGTGGGGGTGGTCTCGCGCTCGGGGACCTTGACCTACGAGGCGGTAGGGCAATTGACGAAGCTCGGGATCGGCCAGTCTACCTGTATCGGCATCGGCGGCGATCCGATCATCGGCACCAGTTTCGTGGATGCGCTGCGGCTGTTTAATGACGACCCGGATACGCACGCCATCATCATGATCGGCGAAATCGGCGGCAATGCCGAAGAAACAGCAGCGGCGTTCGTGAAGGCCGCGGTGAAAAAACCGGTGGTCGGGTTCATCGCCGGGCAGACCGCGCCTCCCGGCAGGCGCATGGGGCACGCGGGAGCCATCATTTCCGGCGGGTCCGGGAAAGCGTCGGACAAAATCAAAGCCATGGAAGAGGCGGGGATCACAGTGTGCGCGTCGCCAGCCGAAATCGGGGAGAAGGTTCAGAGCCGCTTATGAGTGTCGAACGCACGTTTTCCATGATCAAGCCGGATGCCGTAGCCGCAGGCCAAGCGGGTGAGATTTTGAGCATGATCGAGCAGGCCGGATTCCGGATTCTGGGGCTGCGCCTGACGCGGCTGACGGACGCGCAGGCCCGCGCCTTCTATGAAGTTCACAAAGAGAGGCCTTTTTATGGAGGCCTGGTGAAATTCATGACTGAAGGGCCGGTGATCGTGATGGCACTGGAGCGGGAAGGCGCGATCACGAAACTGCGCGAGGTGATGGGCGCGACCAATCCCGCCAATGCCGCGGAAGGCACCGTGCGCAAGCGCTTCGCGGCCAACATCGAGCGGAACTGCATTCACGGGTCGGATGCGCCGGAAACCGCGGCAACGGAACTGCGGTTCTTTTTCAGTACGGCGGAGTTGGTGTAAGCAGTTAACGGCGGATGCGGCCGTGCAAGCGCCAAGCCGGGCGGCAACGTTGAAAGCTCCGCCGACTCGGGGCCCACGCGGGGAGTCACCTCAGGAGGACGGCTGGGAGAAAGCACGTAAGCGCTAAATTGAGCCAGCCAGGGTTAGTGAGTCTAGTGGTGTCGCCATTGGCTATACTAGCCGATTTTTGAGTTCGCGAGGCGACCGCTTAGAGCGGCCTAATCATAAAGCCTCGGCTTTGCCGAGGGGGTTTTCGCTCGCGGGCTGGGTTTCTAGCTGATAATCAGAGAGCGAATGCCGAAGAAAGATCGAGTGCCGCATATCGCGCGTGCGATTCCCGAAGGTATTGAGCCGTTCGTATCCGACTCACCGCTAACTGACCCACAACTCGACCGTTTCAGACGATTTCCATTTGCCGAACGACTCGCAAACACGCTTGCCCAGCGGCGCGATCCCACGAGCACCGTTATCCTGATTAATGGCAAATGGGGCGAAGGCAAGACCACGCTCCTACAGTACGTTCATGCAACGCTGTATCGATTCGATAACGTCGTGCCGATCTGGTTCAATCCATGGCGCTTCTCCGATGAGACGTCGCTGCTCTTGAGCTTTTTTGCTACCGTTGCGAGCGCTCTGGACAGATCCAACAAAACGAAAAAGGAAAAAATAGGGGACCTCTTTCGGGATTACGGCGCTGTGGTCGGAGAGATCGCCGTCGAAGCGTACGGCGTAAAGCTTTCTACCGGGAAAGTCGTCTCGAAAATTGGCGAGAAACTATCGACCGTAAGCCTCGAAGACAAACGCAAGCACATCGCAGACATGCTTGGCAAGTCCGGTAAGCGTATCGTAGTGTTTCTTGATGACATTGATCGCCTCGACCGCATAGAAGCTCAAGCAGTCTTCAAGCTCTTAAAGCTCACCGCCAACTTTGAACATGTAAGTTACGTGTTGGCGTTTGACCGCGATGTTGTGGCGGCAGCCATCGGCGAGCAATTCGGTCAGGGCGACAAACAAGCGGGATATGATTACCTCGAAAAAATCGTTCAGGTCAATTTGGACCTGCCCGTAGCCGACCGCGATGCACTCGCCCAACTCTGCATCGACGGCGTTAATGATGCCCTGCGCATTGCGGGCGTGAGCCTAACGCCTGATCAGAACCGGGAGTTTCAGCTTGCCTTTCTCCAATACATCGTCCCTGCCCTCAACACGCCACGCCTGGCGAAACTCTATGCCAACTCAGTAGCCTTCGTGCTCCCGCTGCTTGCACGTGAGGTCAACCCCGTGGATCTGCTCATTCTGGAAGCCATCAGGTTCTTGTATCCCTTGTTGCACCAGGATATCCGTACGGCTCCGCAAATCTATACCGGAGAATTTGGGTGGGACCTGAGCCACCTCTCAGACCGCGATGCGAGTTCGAAACAGCATCTCACGCAACTTTTGGAGAGGGCCGCCGGCCCGGGATCAAAACGCGCACAAAGACTGCTGACGGATCTTTTTCCTCAGCTTCAGCAACTTTTTCGCTCATCCAAATACGGCGAACGGAGCGAGGAACATACTCAGCGCGATCAACGTGTATCATCCCTTGACTATTTATGGCGATACCTTACATGCTCCATTCCGGCCGGGGACATCTCAGACCAGGAAATAGATCACTTGCTGCAGGCCTTTGCTATGTCGAGCGGGGGCGATATCGAAGCCAAGTATTGTGATCTCATTCGTTTAGAGGGGCAAACAAGACTGATCACCAAACTCCGTCGCCGTTCTGAAGACATGCCCGCGCAGTGTGCGGAAAAGCTGGCAAGAATAGTCGCAAAGCACGGTTCAGAGATTCAAGGAATCCCCGACGCCATCGTTCAGCCAATAGCTCTCGCAGCTCTCCTGATACGTGAGTCGATCTCACGCTTAGAAGGAACGCGTCGCTATGACGTTGCAATGGACGTGCTGCGATCCGCAGAACCAATATTCTTTGCCGTTCTTTGTCTCGATTGGATGCGGCCACAACGAGGTAGCGTTGCTGCAGATGCGATATTCTCTACTGCTGACCTCAGTAAGTTAACCGTACTGGTAGCAGACAGGATCGCCCTGCACGCGTCCACAGCATCTATCATCTCGCAGGAGCCCGAATATACTGCTCGGCTCTTAACGACATGGCAGCAAGGCCACGGAAGTCAACCGGTGAAAGATCATGTTAGGGGAGTACTTGCGGCAGAGCCGACCGCCGTTGAGCAATTCATCCGTCCATTCTCATCGTTTGTTCGTACCGGCATGTCAGGGATGGATCAGGTTGGCTATGACCTCGTCATAAAGTTTGTGGACCCAGACGTTCTCATGACCGCCTTTGAATCAACGGGCCTACTTGGCTCTGCGGGGACTGATGGCATCGCTCGCATCGCGCAACAGTTCGCAGCAATTTACCAGAGTGAACAGGCCAGGGCGCGCGACATAAAAGTGGAAAAGCGGTCGTAACTCAATATCGGACGCCTTATTTTCGCCCGAAATTTCGCGCATTTTCACGCCGCCAAACTGCATCGTAATGGAAGGCCCTCTCCCGAAAGCAAGCGGGGCGGCTTGAGTACTGAGTACGCTCAGATTTTGCCGTTTTCCCGAAGATTTCGACGA
>JASIAM010000094.1 GCA_030041985.1 Bryobacteraceae bacterium
AAGCTCAAAGGCGGGCGTCATCTGAAATATCCCAACAAGCCATCGCAAGCCAACCTGCTGATGACCATCATGGATAAGATGGGGTACCCGGTCGAAAAGGTTGGCGGCAGCACCGGCAAACTGCCCGTCGATACTCTGCCCGAGGTCTAGCCGATGCGGTCCTTGCGCAGCTTGGCCCTGATGTGGTTATGCGCCGCGACGCTCCTCGCGGGTGAAGCGGCCGGTCCGGCCGTGGCCGATGCGGCTCATAACGGCGATCTCATCACCCTGCGATCGCTCATTCAGAAAAAGGCTGATGTCAACGCGGCCGAGCCGGACGGTTCCACAGGTCTCCATTGGGCCAGTTATCGGGGCGATCTGGAAATGGCCGAAGTGTTGCTGCGCGCCGGCGCCAATGTGAATGCCGCCACCGATCTGGGCGTGACACCTCTTTGGCTGGCCAGCGAAACCGGGAATCGGACGATGGTCACGCGGCTACTAGAGGCCGGCGCGAACCCCAATTTCGCACTGCTGGCGGGCGAAACGCCCCTCATGGTCGCAGCCCGATCGGGATACGTGGAAATCTGCGAACTGCTCCTGAATAAAGGCGCTGACATCAATAGCCACGGCTCCCGCGGCCAGACGGCGCTCATGTGGGCCGCCTCCCAGAAGCACCCGGATGTGGTCGCAGTGCTGCTGGCCCATCACGCTGATCTCGGCCTGCGCTCCGATGTCTGGAGCGAAGTAATGGCGGTGCCGCCCCACGGCTATCTTCCCTATAATCGGGCCATCCCGCACGGGGGCGAAACGGCTTTGCTGTTCGCGGCTCGGGTAGGCGATCTCGACTCGGCGAAATTGCTGGTGGGAGCCGGCGCGAATGTGAATGATGCTGATGCGTGGGGCGTGAGCGCCACCGTCCTCGCTGCGCACTCCGGGTTTCGCGAGCTGGCCGCATTTCTGCTGGACAAAGGCGCTGATCCCAATGCCGCGCAAGCGGGATTTACGGCCCTCCATGAAGCCATCCTGCGGCGGGATGAAGAGATGGTCAGAATGCTGGTGGACCATGGTGCTGATGTCAATGCTCCTTTGCGCACATGGACTCCCACGCGCCGCTCCTCGGATGACTGGCATTTTGAGCCGTCTTTGGTGGGAGCGACCCCCTTCTGGCTGGCTGCGCGTTTTACCGAACCCGGCGTGATGCGCCTGCTGCTCCAGCATGGCGCTGATCCCAAGTTCGTGCTCCATTCCCAATATGTAGCCGAACAGGGCTTCGGCCAGGCGCAGCGGAAAGAGACGGCCACGGCTTTAATGGCGGCAACGGGAGTGATTCGCGTGGCGCCTTGGGTGGAAATTCCCGCTGCCGAGCGCCAGGCCTTAACCCTCGAATCCGTAAAGCTGCTGGTGGATTTAGGTGTGGACCTCAACCTCGCCAACACTGACGGCCGCACCGCGCTTGATGACGCGCGCGGGCTTCGCTACCAGACCGTAGTGAACTATCTGGTGGAAAAAGGCGCAAAGGCAGGCGCAGGACCCGCTCCCGAACGCACCCCACGCCGCTAGGACAGGGGCTAGTTACTTAGGGCCTGGGGATTGGGACTGGACTTGACTTGTCTTTTGGAACCCTGACCGGGAAGATCAGATCCGCGGCATCCTGCGCCAAGCCGCCACGGAACTGAATGAGTTGATGACTTCGGGCAAGCGGGTGAAGAGGGACCAATGACGTTGGACGATGTGCGGCAATTCTACGCCGAAGAGGTTCGGTTCGCTGCGCCAATTCATTCGCAGCGTGTTGTGGAAGCTTTTCGACGGGTGCCGCGCGAGCAGTTTCTCGGCCCTGGTCCGTGGCAGATCGCGCTGTCAGACATCGGATCGGGAGCGGCTTACCTGACTACGGAGGATGGCGAAGCGCGGCATGTCTATCACAATGTTTCGGTCGCGCTGGACGCGAGCCGCCAACTGTTCAACGGACAGCCGGCCACCGTCGGCCGCTGGATTGATGAACTGGCGATCCAGCCGGGCGGCCGTGTGTTTCACCTGGGCTGCGGCTCTGGCTATTACACGGCGATTCTGGCAGAAGTGGCTGGTCCCGGCGGGCATGTGGTGGCGAGCGAAGTGGACTCTGCCCTGGCTGCGCGTGCTCAGGCGAATCTCTCCAGTTACCCGAATGTTATGGTGGCTGCGGGCGATGGCGCGGAAGTCGATCCCGGGTTGTGCGATGCGATTCTGATTAATGCGGGTGTTACCCTGCCGCTTCCGGCCTGGCTCGACCGCTTGCGCGAAGGAGGCCGTATGATTGTGCCGCTTACATTTGCTGCGGGAGGCACACTCGGCAAGGGGCTGGTTGCGAAGATTACGCGCACGGGAGATCAATTTACGGCGCGCGTCATTTCGTTCGTCATCATCTATTCCTGCACGAGCGCGCGCGACCCACAGCTCGATCCTACGCTGGCCAAAGCCCTGAGCACCGGCGCGCTTCTTAAATGGAGCACCGTCCGGCGCGACGCGCACCCCATGAGCGAGACTTGTATAGTGCATGGGGCCGAGGTGTGCCTGAGCAGCACGCAACGGGTGCCAGGGTAACGTGCAGCCGGCCATCAGGCGGCATTCTGGACTTCGATTGTCAGGCGTTTCCCTAGCACAGCTAAAGCAGCCTGAATCTTTTCGGCCTTTGTCTCATGGTCCGGATCAAGCATGCGGCGCACCACAGTTTCCCGCACATTCAGGCGCCGGGCCAGTTCGCTATTGCTTATCTGCCCTGCGCGAACCGCCAAATATAAAGCCAGCTTGGGGCGCGAGCCACAAAGGAACGGGAACCAGACGCTGGCCGCGTTTTGCCACCGAAGGCTCCGGAATCTCTTCTTTACGCACCATCCGGGATGCCAGATAGGATCCCAGGCAATCGATAGCCTCTTTCATAGCTTCGTCCTGGTTTGCGCCGTCCGTCGCGGCCCCTGGCAGATCAGGAAACCTGGCGAGGATACGGCCCGCTTCGTCGGTGCTAAATGTTGCCGCATAGACAAAGCGCGACAAGGCCTTATGATTGCTCACCTTTCTGCTCGCCGGTTTTGAAGGTCCAGTTTGCATGATTCACTCCCAGATCATCGCACATCGATTTCAAAGACCGATCAGTGCGTTTCCAAACTGGAATCGCGCTCTCCGCTGTCGCGCAAGATTCTCTCTGCGCGCAGGATGATCGGCCGGTCCACCATTTCACCTTGCGCGGCGACTGCGGCACCGCCTGAGGCTGCTGCGGCTGCGACAATTCTTTTCGCCCAGGCGACCTCTTCGTCGGTGGGGCGGAAACACGCGTTGACGTGTGCGATCTGCTTCGGGTGGATGCACAGCTTGCCGCCGAAGCCGAGCCGGATGGCGCGCGTGGTAGTAGCGCGGATGCGCTCGGGATCGTCGATTTCCGTGTTGATTCCATCCACTGGCGGGGCAATGCCCGCGAGTCGCGAAACTAGCACCAGTTCGGAACGAACGTAGAGTAACTCATCGGTATCGCCTTGGATTCCCGTGTCCAGTTGGAAGTCCAGCGCGCCGAACACGAGGCGCGAGACCCGCGGATACTGCGCGATTTCAAGCGAGTTGAAAAATCCGCGTGCGGTCTCGATCAGGGGTAACACGGGCACATCGCCGCCCGTGACCTCCCGCAGACGGCCCAGATCGCCTTCGCCTTGCGTTTTGGGCAGCAGGATGCCGGCGACTCCTGCCTGGCGGCACATCGCCGCATCTTCTTCGAACCAGCTTGTGGCGGCGCTATTGATGCGCACATACACGGGCTGCGCGGGATTAAGCCAGGCGGCGATCGCTGCGCGGGCCGCGGGTTTCTCCGCAGGCGCAACGGCATCCTCCAGATCGATGATGACCGCGTCTGCGCCTGCGGCGCAAGCTTTGGCAAAACGGTCCGGGCGGTTGCCGGGCACGAACAGGTAAGACCGGGGAATTAGTTCCATCAGATGGCGCCCTCCTGGCGCATTGCCGTAATTTCGGAAGCGGAGAATCCGAGCTCGCCGAGAATAGCTTCTGTGTGCTGGCCGAGCGCGGGCACCGGGTCCATGCGTGGCTCGCACAGGGCAGGGGGCAACAGGGCGGGCATCGGACCGGAGGGAGTGGCAACTTCACGCCAACGGCCGCGCGCTTCGAGTTGCGGGTGCGCCCAAACCTCCGCCATTTCGTTCATGCGCGCATTGGCAATCTGCGCTTCATCAAGGCGCGTAATCACTTCCCCGGCGGTGAACGGCGCCAGGCTTTCTTCGACGAGCGCCGTAAGTAGCGCCCGGTTTTCCGCGCGCCGGGATACAGTCCGGAAGCGATCGTCGATGGCCAGCTCCGGGCGGGCAAGTACTTTGCGGCAGAATGTACTCCACTCCCGTTCGTTCTGAATGCCCAGCATCACTACCTTGCCATCCCTTGCGCGAAAAGGGCCGTAGGGAAAGATGGTGGCGTGGGAGGCGCCCGTGCGTGGAGGGGGCGAAGCACCGTCCAGGCTGTAGTAGAGCGGATAGCCCATCCATTCACACAGCGCATCGAGCATCGCCACCTCGAACTGGCAGCCCTGGCCCGTTTGCCCGCGCTGGATCAGCGCCGCCAGGATGTTCGAATACGCGTACATGCCGGCGGCAATGTCGGCGATCGAGATGCCGGCTTTCGCGGGCTGTTCCGCGGTTCCGGTAACGCTGAGCAGCCCGGCCTCCGCTTGAATCAGCAGGTCATAAGCTTTCTTATTGCAATAGGGTCCGTCGAGTCCATAGCCGGACATTTCGCAGACGATGAGGCGCGGATAACGCGGGCGCAAAGCGCCACCGGAAAGGCCGAGGCGCGCCGCCGCGCCGGGAGCCAGATTCTCGACCAGCACGTCGCATTTCGCCACCAGCCGCTCCATCACAGCCGTGGCTCGCGGGTGCTTCATATCAAGCGTGAGGCTCTCCTTCGACCGGTTGATCCATACGAAGTGTGAAGCCAGGCCGCGCGCGCGTTCATCGTAGCCGCGCGCGAAATCGCCGGTTCCGGGCCGCTCGATTTTGATGACACGTGCGCCTATGTCCGCCAGATGCCGCGTGCACAAGGGCGCAGCCACGGCCTGCTCCAGAGAAACCACCGTGATGCCATCGAGCGGCCGCGTCACGTCAGGCAATGATCGCCGTGGCATCCATCGCCAGGCCTCCGGACATATTCTGCGCCCACAGGCGCACCGAACTGCCGCTCTCGGGCGCGCCGCACACGGAGAAGGGCGCGGTATCGAAAAGAGGACTCACTGCGCGAAACTCGAACCGGGCGACCTGCGCTTGCGGCAGGTTGCGCCGCAGCAGATCGAGCAGCAGAGTCGCAAGCAGTGGCCCATGCACGACGAGGCCGGGATAGCCTTCCACCTCGGTGGCATAGCGGCGGTCGTAGTGAATGCGGTGCCCATTGAAGGTGAGCGCGGAATAGCGAAACAGCAGCACGCCATCGGGCTGGATGGTGCGCTCCCAGGCGGCGTTCGTGGGCGCGGCCGGAGGTTCGGGCGGCATCCGCCCCGGCTGCGGATGGTCGCGGTAGACGATGTCGTGTTCGTCCACGATGGCTAAGCCCGCGGCATTGGCGATTTCGTGCCGCACTACCACGAAGACCAGCGGTCCGGTGCGGCCCTGCTTGTATTTCACGCTGGTGATCCATGAAGTGCGCGTGATCGTCTCGCCGACGCGCAGTGGATGATGGAAGGCGATGCGGCTGCCGGCCCACATCCGCCGCGGCAACTCGACAGGGGGGAGAAAACCGCCGCGCGCGGCATGGCCATCCGGCCCCAGTTCGGATTGCCGGGGAATGGGTAGAAAGAAGAGCCAATGCCAGGCCGGCGACAGAGGATCGCCCGGTTGGGGCAGCGGATCATCGCGGTCGAGGGTAGCCGACAGGGCAGCCAGCGGCGCGGGCGTAACTTGATCGGTACGGGTCTCACTCCTGCCAGCCCAATCTTCTAGATGTGCGATATTCAAAGGGACTCTTCATCATAGAACGAGGCATGAACCGCAAGAGCGATTTCCACCAGGAGGGCTGGCGTATGTGGCTGCCTTCCGGGGTCATCATGCTGTGCTCCTGGCTGTCTTATGTGGATCGCCAGACGCTGGCGGTGCTCTCGCCCATGATCCTCAAAGATACCGGGCTGAGCATTGCGGCTTACTCGGACGCCATTTCCGCGTTCTCGATAGCCTACACGATTGCCAACCCCTTATGGGGCGCGCTACTGGACCGCATCGGCCTGCGCGTGGGCATGTTGCTGGCGGTGGGTATTTGGAGCGTGGCCAGTGTCTCGCATGCGTGGGTCATGGGATTCGCGGGATTCGCGCGGGCACGCGCGGTGTTGGGCTTCGGGGAGGGCGCAACGTTTCCCGGCGGTTTGCGCACCTCGCGCGAATCGCTGCCGCGCGGGCGGCAATCGCGCGGAATGGCCATCGCCTACAGCGGTTCTACGCTGGGAGCAATTGTTACGCCGCTGTTGGTGACGCCGATGGCTCTGTGGCTGGGATGGCGCGCGGCGTTTCTCATCACCGGCGGGCTGGGCGCGGCGTGGCTGGCCGTGTGGTGGTATTTCAGCCGGCCGCCGTGGCTGGTGGCCTCCGGCCGCACGTTGCGCTTTGCCGTGCCCAATATTTTAGAGCGCCGCTTTTGGATACTGGTGGTGGGTATGGGCCTGGGAGGCGCGCCGCTCGGCACCGTGCTGACCCTGAGCCCGGTGTATCTGAATCGCGTGCTCTCGCTCACACAGGCGCAACTCGGCAAAACGCTGTGGATGCCCACGCTGGGTTGGGGTCTCGGCTATTACTTCTGGGGTTGGATTGCCGATCGTTATGTAGGCGGCGATCCTCGGCCCGTTCGCCTCTATGTGCTGATGGGCGCGCTGGGTTTGCCGCTCGCGCTGGTCACGCAAACGGCTTCGCTCGCCGCGGTGTTCGCGCTGTTCTTCTGGGGTATGTTCATCGCGGTGGGGTTCATTACGGTGTCCCTGCACGTGGCCGCGCGCGCTTACCCCGAAGACCAGACAGGCCTGGTGGCGGGGATTGGATCGGGCGCGTGGGGATTGGCTCAGGCGATCGTAGTGCCCATTTTGGGCCGGTGGTTCGATCTGCGCTGGTATGGCGCGGCGTTTATTTTTATGACGGTGGTGCCACTGATCGGCTTGGCGCTGTGGTTGCTCCTGATACCGGCCGCAAGGGAGAAAGAAGCTGCAATAGCCGGGCTGACCAACTAACCGGCCATCACTGGCAAGCAGGCCTCCTCGCGCAATCCGCTCTCGGAAACTCCCGCGATTTTCAATGCGACAATGCGGTTCGGCTCGCGCGCGGCCGCCAATTCCACCTTGAGGTAATTCTCTGTTAGCGCCGTGTGCGATTCATGTAGAGTGACCGCTGAAAGCGTTTTGCCGATCATGGTTTCGCGAAATGCGCGATTCTTCGCCGCTGCCAATTCCCGCAGAATGCGGTTGCGATTCTTGCGCACCGGGATCGGAACCTGGTCCGGATGTTCGGCTGCGGGAGTTCCGGGACGCTCCGAGTAAGTGAACACGTGAAGGTAAGTAAATGGCAGGCGCTCGATGAACCGGTAACTTTCCTCGAAATCGGCTTCGGTCTCGCCGGGAAAGCCTACCATTACGTCGGCGCCAATCGCCGCATCGGGCATCAGCGCGCGTGCTTTCGTAATGCGTCCGGCATAGTGGTGCGGACGATACTTGCGATGCATGCGGCGCAGGATGCGATCGGAGCCGCTCTGCAGCGGGGCATGGACATGCGGGGCGATGCGCGGGGATGCTGCCATGAGCTCCAACAGGTCATCGGAGAAGTCCATCGGTTCAATAGAACTCAGGCGCAGCCGCTGGACTTCAGTTTCATGAAGCAGCCGGCGAATCAAGTCTGCCAGACGCATGGTGCTTCCCGGCTCGCGTCCCCATCTTCCCAGGTTGATGCCGCTGAGCACGATTTCCGCGTAGCGCGCCGCCAGCGAGCGCACCTGCTCCACCACTCGCGCGGCGGGAGCGCTGCGGCTGCGGCCACGCACGAAGGGAATAATACAGAACGAGCAACGATTGTTGCAGCCATCCTGAATCTTCAGGTTGGGGCGCGTGCGATCGCCGGCCGCGTCGGCCACCGGCGATGAAAGTAACTCCCGTTCAGCAAAAATGTCGCCCACGAAGATGTTGCCGTGGTAAGGAGCGGCGGTTACCAGTTCGGCGATTTGCGCCTTGTGCGAATTGCCCACCACCCATTCCACTCCCGGCATTGCGGCCAATTCCTCCGGGGCGCGCTGCGCGTAACAGCCCGTCACCAGGATGCGCGCAGCCGTGTTCTCGCGGTGCACGCGCCGGATCGACTGGCGCACGTCCTCATCCGCGGACGCGGTCACGGTGCAAGTATTGAGGATTACCAGGTCCGCGGCGGAGCGCTCGGGCGCAGACTCCAGCCCCTTGGCAGCGAGCAGCGATTCGAGCGCAGCCCCATCGGCCTGCGTCGCGCGGCACCCGAAATTTTGTACAAAAAACTTCACGGCGATTCAGTTACCGGGTCTCTTCCGCTATCATAACTGAGAGCCAAAAGCTGAAGGCTGATGGCTGACAGCTATTTATGTCCTACCGCGCCGAACACGTGGGCAGCCTGTTGCGCCCTCCCGAATTATTGCAAGCGCGCGCTGCCTTCGCTGAAGGGCGTCTCGAAGAGCAAGCCCTGCGCGCAGTCGAAGATGCCGCCATCATCGAGGCGCTGGCAAAACAGCGCGACTGCGGCCTGGATATCCTGACCGACGGCGAAATGCGGCGCGGATCGTGGCTTACCGATATGGCCGATGCCGTAGAAGGATTCGTGCGCGAGAAGGTGATGCTGGATTGGAAAGGACCCGGCGGCGGGGCTGAAGCCAGTACAGCCGATGCCGTGGGTAGCAAACTCCGCAAGACACGGCAATTGACTGCGTATGAGTTGCCCTTGCTGACAAAATCCGCAGGCCCGTTCAAAATCACGCTCCCCGCTCCTTCGAATTTCCTGGTGGCCAGCTACAAGCGCGGCGTAACGGACCGGTTCTATCCAAGCCACTCCGATTTGTTGCGCGACCTGGTGGCAATTATCCGGGATGAAGTCGAATGGCTGATCGCAGAGGGCGTGACCTACATTCAGTTCGATGCGCCCTACTACTCGCACTACCTCGATGCGCACCAGAGGGAGCGCATGCGCGCCGATGGCCGCGACCCGGATCGGGAACTGGAAATGGGAATCGCCGGGGACAATGCCGCTATCGAAGGCGTGACCCGCGGCGGGATCACGCTGGCGCTGCACGTTTGCCGCGGCAATAGCCGGAGCCGCTGGTATACCGAAGGCGGCTACGATGCCATCGCCGAAAAGCTCTTTCAGACGCTTAACGTGGACCGCTTCCTGCTCGAATACGATAGCGGGCGCTGCGGAGGATTCGAGCCGTTGCGGCTGGTTCCGCGCGGGAAGACTGTGGTGCTCGGGCTGGTTACCACCAAGGAGCCTCAGATGGAATCCCGGGAGGAACTGTCGCGGCGGGTTGATGAAGCCGCGCGCTACGTGCCGCTCGAAAACCTGGCCATCAGTCCGCAGTGCGGATTCGCTTCCGTGGCAGCCGGCAATCTGCTCTCGATTGACGAGCAGTGGCGCAAACTCGCCCTAGTGGCGGAAACCGCGCGCGGCATCTGGTAAAAGCGCCGGCGGCGCGTTTGGTTCGAGCTTCTGGTGGTGGCGCAGGGTGCGAGCCGACCCTCCGAAATCAACCCGCTCGCGCGGTGATGAGCAAGTGGGAGAACTTGCCCGCCAGCCGTGCTTTCCCAGCGCCAATTAACTCTTCGTCCAGATACGCGGCGGCTTGAATTCGGGCCGATTCGGGAGAAGCGGACAGCTTAATCCCCCAGGAACTTTCCGAAGGGCCGCAAATCCCGCACGTTGTCGCACACGGCTTTGAGCGCCGCAGTCATAGGAATCGCCAATAAAAGGCCGGGGGCATCCCACAGAAATCCCCACAGCATCAGCGAAAAAGTGACCACCAGGGGATTCAGGTGCACGCGCGAACCGACAACCTTGGGATAAAGCAGGTTCAGCGCCACCAGGTGCAGCAGCGCGACGGCCACTATGACCATCACGTAAACCTCCAGCCGGTTCGGGCTCAGCGCGGCGAACAGCGGTGGGGCCATGGCCAGCGGAAGTCCCACGTAAGGGACCAGGCTCAGAAAACCGCTGAGCGCGCCGGCAAGCAAGGCGAAGGGCAAGTGTAGCCATTCAAAAATCAACGAACTGATCGAGGCCAGCACCAAGCCCAATAAAAAGTTACCCACCACAAAAGCGCGCACCATGTCCGCCACGCCGGCCAGGCTTCGGGCCGCGATCAGCCGGTCCTCTCCGTGGAAAAACTGCAGGAAACTGCGATTGATGTGATCGCGCCAGCTCAGCATGAAATACACCAGAAACGGCACGAAGGAGGCCATCAGCAGAATCTGATAAAAGGAGCTGAGCCCAGCGTAAATGAAATTGCCGATGGGAGTGTTTTCCTGGTGAATGCGCACCTCGGGAATCGCGGGCGTTTCCGGGGAAGGCGGCGGAGCCGTCTGTGTGCGCCGTCTGGCTCGCTGGGCGCCGCGCGCTCGCGCCGCCGCCTCGGCAGCCGCCCGGGCCTGCTCTTCCTGCTGTTGCCGCTGGCGAGCCGGGATCAGCGTGAGGTACGTCTGCTGTTCGGCCTGCTCGATCCTTTGCTGAATCGTGTCCACGAGGTCGGCGATTCTCTGCCCGTACGTGGGTAGCTGGCCATAGAGCGTGGAAAGCTGCGAATACACTGCCAAGCCCAAAACCCACAAAATCACCAGTGCCAGGGTACATACCACGAAACTCGCCAAGCCCCGCGGGAACCGGATTCGCATCAGCAGCGCCACGAACGGTTCCAGAATGAAGGCAATCATAATGGCGACAATCGAGGTGATAAAAAACACCCTGCCGAAGTACAGTACAGCAATGATCACGCCGCCCGCGAGCACAGGCAGCGAGAAACGGCCCGCCTCGCGCACGGCTTTGGCGGTGGTGCTGAGAGGTTTCGTGATGACCGTCACAGCGGAGGACAACCCTGTTTCGAATGTATCACGGCTGCCGAAACAGCCGGCCGTGATGTTTCGTCTCACTTTCAGTGAACTGCGGGCGCTCTCTCCAGCGGTCTTACAATGAGGCCGGTACGGGCGTTCCGAGGACGCCATAGCAATGGCCATGGGGGAAGTCGTGCAAACACAAATCGCCGCCCATTCTGTCAGTTTCAGCACGCCGGCAATGGAGGGGATTATTTACGAAGTGCTGACCGGGTATCACGCCGTCCGGCGGCGCGAGGCCGAAGTCGGGGGCGTGCTGCTGGGGCATTACGAAGAAGACCGCATCTTGATAGATGATTTTGAGCCGGTGCTGTGCGAGCACCGCGAGGGGCTTTCCTATATCCTCTCGGAAGAGGATCTGCGCGGCCTTGAAGAAACGCTCTCCTGGTGCGAGGCTAAACCCGACGGACCGCGCGTAGTGGGATTCTATCGCAGCCACACGCGCCCCGAGGATCCTGGTGGCGATAGCGACCGCGAATTCTTCGATCGCTATTTTCCCGATGCCAGAGCCGTATTCCTGCTGTTGAAGCCATCCAGCCAGCAGTCGACCGTGGCGACGTATTATAGCCGCTTGGATGGATCACTCGTGCCGGTAGCCGGACCGATGCCTTTTCTGGCGGATGCGCCGGTAGATTTTTCTGCGCCTTGGAGCGGATCGGCGTACAATTCCGGTTCACAAGCCGCGCCCCCTGCAGATGACGCAACCGACGCGACCGCAGTCCTGGAACCGGCGGAGGAGCAGGAGCCGAACGTACCGCATTACCGCATTCCACCGCCGACACGGCCGCGCCTGACTGCGCCCTCCCTCACCTATAGCGACGAGAATCCGCCCCATCGCGACCGGCGCTGGATGGCTGCTGTGGTGGTTTTGTGCGCCGGGGCTGCGGCGTTCGGCTTTTGGTCGCACGGATGGAGTGTGCCCTGGAAATTAAACGCACCGGTGGCAACCATTGCCAACCCGCCGGCATCACTCCCGCAACCCTCCACCGCGCCGACGCAGGTGGATAAGCCGCCGGCCCCACCCGCAAGCCAGCAAGTCGCCGCTCCGCCTTCTTCCGCGGCGCTGCCTGACGTTCGAACGGCGCTCGACCAATGGGACAAGGCGTTGCGGTCCGGCAATCCCAAAGCTATCGCCGCATTTTACGCTCCCAAAATCGACTCCTATTTCGGAGAGCATAATGTCTCGAGCGGTGAGGTTTCCCGTTCGCTGGCGCGATCCGCAGCCCGGTACGGCAAGACGCGCGTGCTGCGGCTCTCGGATCTGCACATCACTCCCATTGCGGATGACCGGGCGGTCGCCACCTTCCGTAAGCGCTGGCAGACTTCGGGCGCGCACACCTACTCCGGGGAAACCGAGGAGCGGCTTACTCTCTCCAAACAGAACGATGATTGGAAGATTTCCTCCGAGGAACAGACGCGCGTGCTTTGGAGCGAGCGCATCCGCTAAGCGTTGCGGGAAATACGAACCGGCTGGTACAATTGCCAGATATGGCACGAGTTTGCGAAATCTGCGGCCGCGGCCCACAGTTCGGGCACCGGATCAGCCATGCCCACAACGTCAGCAACCGGCGCTGGAACGTGAACCTGCAGAACGTGCGCGCTTGGGTGAATGGCGCCGGCCGGCGCTTACGCGTCTGCACGTCCTGCATCAAATCGGGCAAGGTTCAAAAAGTCGGCTGATTCTTGTCCCGGCGCAGGGCCGCCGCCCTGATCAAATTTCTTCTTTTCCTTTTACGGAGCTACCGCGTGCGGAGATTTGCGCAACGGCGGCGGGGCTGGCCGGCGCGGGGCGCGCGTCCATAGGCGGGCACGCCACGCCAGAAGCATTGCCACGAAAAGAGCATACATCAACGGCAGCCGTATGTCCGATTTGACAAGCCAATAATAATGGATCACGCCCGCGATCGCAGTCAAGTATACCAGCCGGTGCAAAAGCTGCCAGCGCTTCCCGCCTAACCGGCGAATCCAGCCCGCGGTAGACGTAATGGCGAGCGGAATCAGCATCAAAAACCCAGCCATGCCGACCGTAATATAGCGGCGCTTGATGATGTCGGCCCACATTTCAGAGGGATCGAAAAATTTATCGAGCCATATCCAGGTAAGGAAATGCAGGCAGCCGTAGAAGAAGGCGAACAGCCCAATCATGCGGCGGTAGCGAATCAGATCGGGCCAATTGAAAATCTTTCGCAGGGGAGTGATAAACAGGCCGATGATGATGAGGCGGAGGGTCCAGTCGCCGGTATAGTGGGTGATGAATTCAATGGGGTTAGCCGTCAGGCGATCGTTGAAAGCATCCCAGCCCAGCCAAAAAAGCGGCAGAAGACCCAGGAAAAAAACTAGAATTTTGCCGCCCCGCGGCTTGCGGCGTTTTTGAGTTTTCATCATCGGCGCAAGCTTTGCGGCGTCCTCACTAATAATTCTTGATCAGGTCCATACCCGAGTACAGGCTGGCAACCTCGGGATAGCCGTTGAACATGAGCGTAGGCCGCTTGAAGAATTCACCCAGGCGCCGCTCCGTTTTCTGGCTCCAGCGCGGGTGGTCGCGATTGGGATTGACGTTGGAATAGAAGCCGTATTCGTTAGCGCCAACTTCATTCCAGGTGCACGGAGGCCGACTCGAGGTCAGCTTGATTTTGACGATGGATTTGATGCTCTTGAATCCGTATTTCCAGGGAAGCACCATGCGCACGGGCGCGCCATCCTGGGGCGGCAGGGTTTCCCCGTACATGCCGAAACAGAACAGGGCCAGCGGATGATTGGCTTCGTCGAGTCGCAAGCCCTCCACATAGGGCAGCGGAATGCCGGCCTGAAAGGGAGAAAGCATCTGCTTGGGATCGTACAGCGTTTCAAACGCAACGAACTTGGCCTTGGGGGCCGGCTGCACTTCCTTGAGAAGGGTGCTAAACGAATAGCCGATCCAAGGCACTACAATCGACCAAGCCTCCACGCAGCGATGGCGGTACACGCGTTCTTCAAGAGGAGCGAGCTTCATAAGCTCCTCGACGCTGAATTTGCGCGGTTTGGCCACATCGCCCTCTACGGAGACCGTCCAGGGGCTGGTCTTAAAGTTTTTGGAGAGTTCAGCCGGCTCCTCTTTACCCGTCCCGAACTCGTAGTAATTGTTGTAGTGGGTAACGTCGTCGTAGGGAGTAATTTTTTCGCCGGTCGTCGAAAGTGAGCTTTTCACCGTTTGCAATTTGGTGGTTCCGGCAAAAGCGCGGGCGGAGGGCGACAGCAGTTCCCGCCCCGCAAGGAAAGCGGCAGGTACCCCGGCAAGGAACTTGCGGCGATTGAGATAAAGTGACTTGGGCGTCACGTCCGAGTACCGAAGGTCAGCGGCCTGTTTAATCAGCATGACAATATCCTATATCCGTATAGGGAAGAGAATATTCCCTCGGTTGGTATTTTATCAAGGACAGGACAAGACATGCCTATTCGCTTTTGCCAGGCTTGGGCAGGGCTGACAAGAATTGGCCCATCGCGGAAACGAGCGCATCGATTCGTTCTCCTAAGCGCTGGTCGCGGGCCAGCGATTCTTCCCGCAAATCGTGCAACTCTTCGCGCCACCGCACGTTGGCGGCACGCGATTCCTCCCCTAAAGCACGTGTTTCTTCCGCTAAGCGGGTGATAGCGCGGTTCATCTCATCAATCTGCCGTTGCTGGTCCCGCCACAATTTGCGATATTCTTCGCGATCCTTGCGGCGCTCTTCCGCAATTCCCGCGGTAACGTGCTCGATGTGCTCAAACCGTTCTTCAATTGTCATGGTCTTCGCTCCGGGTAGCTGCCGTCACTATTAATTATTGCAGGAACCAACCTCGGCACTAATCCACCCGCCCCAAGACCAGCGCCGAGTTTTTGCTGCCGAAAGCAATGCAGTTGGCGACGGCGTGCTCGATCGAAAGGCGGCGGCTGCGGCCGGAAATGTAGTCCAGATCGCATTCGGGGTCCGGCTCGTCCACGTTGATGGTTGGCGGCGCGATGCTATCGCGCATGGCGAGCAGCGTGGCGGCCACTCCCGCGGCACCGCAAGCTCCCTGCGGGTGTCCAATCATACTCTTCAGCGAAGATCCCGCCAGCTTATAGGCATGCCCGTCAAAAGCTAGTTTGACCGCGCGGGTCTCGATGCGGTCGTTCAACTCGGTCGCCGTTCCGTGATAACTCAGGTAGTCAATGGCGGAAGGTGGCAAATCGGCTTCCTTCAGCGACAGGCGGATGGCGCGCGCGGGTTCTTCTCCGCACTCTTCCAGGCGCACTCGGTGGTAAGCCTCACAGGTGGACGCGTAGCCGAGAATTTCGCCGTAAATATGGGCGCCGCGAGTTCTCGCGCGCTCCATCTCTTCGATCACAAAGAACCAGGCGCCTTCCGCCAGTACGAATCCGTCGCGGTCGCGGGAGAATGGCCGCGAGGCACGCTCCGGCGCGTGATTCCAGCGGGTAGTCATAATTCGCATGAGCTGAAAACCGCGGAGAATTAGCGGCGCGATGGGCGAATCGACGCCCCCGGCGATCATCGTATTCAGGATTCCCGATTGGATATTGCGGTACGCGTAGCCCATGGCGTCGGTGGAAGAGGTGCAGCCTGTCGAAACGATATGGCTCAAGCCGCGGAACCCGAACCGCATCGACACCTCGCTTGCCAGAGTGCCTATGGTGCCGGTGGGAATCGTATAGACACTGCACTGCTTCTGGTGGCCCGTATAATACAGCCGGTACTGCTCTTCGGTGAAGTCCTGGCTGCCGCCGCCCGAACCCACAAGCACGCCTATGTCCTGCAACTCCTCGCGGCTCATGGTGCGCGGCTCGAGGTCCGCGTCCGCGAGCGCTTCCGTAACGCTGGCCACCGCCATGGGAACGGCGCGCGAAACGTGCGGCCGGTCTTTGGCGCTCACCCACTGCTCCTCTTGGAACTCGGGCGGCACTTCTCCCGCCACCTGCACCAGGAATTGGCTGGCGTCGAAGCGTGAGATGCGCCGCACACCGCTGCGGCCGGCGCGTGTCGCGGCCCAAAAACATTCGCGCCCGATCCCGTTCGGACTGATCGCCCCAATTCCGGTAATAGCTACCCGTTTCCTCATCATGCCTTTGCGTTCTGTCTTTCCGTCAGTATAGGCTGAAAGAGATGGTCCCCGCGCAACATCCCCTAGGCCGCTGGGCGGCGGTGCTGGCAGGATTGCAGGCTGGCATGCTGGCTGCGCTGGCCATGCTGGCCTGGATGGGGTCGAGCGCGGTGTGGGAGAGGCGCAGTTTCTGGACCAGCGAAAATCTTTTGGCCACCACGTTCTACGGCGGCACAGCCGTACACAACGGCTTCTCCACGAGCACCCTATCAGGGCTGGCGCTCTACCTGCTGATATACAGCACGCTGGGCTGTGTGTTCGCTGCGGCTGCCGGAGGAAAGCTCACCGCCTCCAAGCTGCTGCTGGCCGGAATTGCGGCGGGTCTGATCTGGTATTACGTGTCCTTTCATTTTGTTTGGAAGGCGATCAGCCCGCTGGTGCCGATCCTCCACCCCGTAAGGCCCACCATTGTTGGCCATATCATTTTCGGCGCGGTGATTGCGCGCTTTCCGCAGTATTTGCCGCAACACCAGCCTGCAAGTGTGGACCCCGGCACCGAGCCGGCTACGGCGGCAGTCCCCGAGGTATCCGATACGCCGCAAATTAACAGTAACGAGCTATAGCGGCGCCGGGTTGGAACTGTCGCCGGAAGCATACTGTGAGGCACAAGAGCGCCGCTGGCTGAATCCCGGTTACCTAGCCTGCCACGCTAGCGATGTCAAACGAGGGCAGGGTTACACCTGCCCTACGTCTACTTGGGGTGAATTTCGAGTTTGGCCCCGAGTCGCTCCAGCCTAGTCTTGGTATTTCCGTAATCGACGAACTCCCCGATCATGGCCGCCAGATCAGACGAATAATCGGCGTTTGCTTCGAGGAAATCCTTGTATTCCCTAAAATCCCGCCGGTTCTCACCGTTGAGGTGGTCGATAATCGCTTCGGTATAACCGCCGAGTTCATCGAGATAAGGAGTGACACGGTCTATGGCGGCTTTTTGCCAGGGCGACGCCTCGTTTCTCGCGGCTTTCAGTCTGTCAACTTGCTTGCCCAGCGAGTTGACGTGGTCCTTGATTTGGTTGATCGCCACCGCGTGGCTTTCCCAACTGAGGAACTCAGTGGTTTGCGGAACGTAATGGTGTGCGGCTTGGCGCTGCTGCGCGGTCTGGCGCAGTTTTTTGAAATCTGGGGTTCAAAGGCCCATGCAACGGTCCGCCATGCGTCAGCCTGTAACGACTTCCGTCGTGCACAACGTCCAGCACATTCGCTTCATTCGCTTACTGCGGTGTAAAGAGAAACGATGGAGCGCGGCCCGGCTACATACCTGGATCCCGAAACAACGGGAGCGTCTTCCCAGTCCACGATGTCGTTCGGCGGGTCGAGCGCGGTGTCGATCCATCTCTTCCAGGGACCGGGAGTGCCGTCCGGAAGCTCGAACTCCAGCGGCTCCCAGTATGCATTGAAAAGCATGTGGGTAATGACGTTCTCATGGGGCAGGTGAGCGCTGAAAGCGATACTGTGAGACGAGGAACTCCAATCCGGCTGTCCGATCTTCACGCCGTGCCACGTCTTCAGAGCACGGGCAAGCAGTTGGTTCAAACTGAGGTGATGCTCCTCCGCATCGGGGCTGCGCAGACGCCGCCTCTCAATCAGCAGCCGCAAGAACCGGTGGACATCGGAATGTTTCTCCACCAGCGACCAGTCGAACCAGCTCGTTTCATTATCCTGGCAGTACGCGTTATTGTTGCCCAACTGGGAGCGCCGGACCTCATCGCCCATTGCAATCATGGGAATGCCCAGCGATAGCATCGTGACCGTCAGAAAATTCTTGATCTGGCGATTGCGTAACGCTTCGATGTCCGGATCGGTAGATGGCCCCTCGACGCCGCAGTTCCAGCTTCGATTGTCATTCGCGCCGTCGCGGCTATCTTCGCCATTCGCCTCGTTGTGCTTCTGATTGTAAGAAACCAGGTCGTTGAGCGTGAAGCCATCGTGGCACGTGACAAAGTTGATGCTCTCCCCGGCGTCCCGTTCCTTGTGGCCGTAAATCGAAGGGCTCCCGATAAACCGGTCGGCGAAGCGCGTCACGCTGTCGTCTTCGCCGCGGAAAAAGGCGCGCACGTCGTCGCGAAACCTGCCGTTCCATTCCTTCCAGGCGTCGCCAATGAAGCTGCCCACCTGATACAACCCGGCGGCATCCCACGCCTCGGCAATGAACTTCGTTCCGGCCAGCGCCGGGTCCGACTCGATATCCCAGAGGACCGGAGGGTTCGGCAGCACCTGGCCCGACGAATCCCGCGCCAAAATCGAGGCGAGGTCGAATCGGAACCCGTCCACGTGCATCTCTCCGACCCAATACCGAAGGCTGTCGAGAATCATGCGGCGGACAACCGGATGATTCGTGTTGAGCGTGTTGCCGGTGCCGCTGTAATTTGCAAAGCGCGACCGGTCGTTCTCCAGGATGTAGTAAGCGTCGTTTTCGAAGCCCCGGAAGCACAGCGTCGGCCCGCGATGATCGCCCTCAGCGGTGTGATTGAACACGACATCGAGGATCACTTCGATACCGCCGCGGTGCAGCGCTTTCACCATGTCGCGGAACTCGTTCACCGCGCACAGCGGATCCTCCCGGGAACTGTAGCCGTCATGCGGTGCAAAGAAGGACACCGGCGAGTAACCCCAATAGTTGACCAGGCCGCGAGGCGCATCCTGCGCGTCGAACTGGAATACCGGCAGCAGCTCGACAGCATCGATGCCGAGCTGTTGCAGGTAAGGAATCTTTTCGGTCAGCCCCGCATACGTGCCGCGCTTCTCGAGCGAGACGCCGGAGCTTGGATGCCGTGTGAATCCCCGGACGTGCATCTCGTAGATGATGGTCCGGGTGGACTCGCGGCATAGCGGAGCGTCGCCTTCCCAGTCGTAATCCGCCGTATCGACCACCACGCTTTTCATCGACGCGGATATGTTGTCGCCCGGAAGCTTGGCTGCGTCGCGGGAGTAGCCTGCCGGAACTGCCACGCCGCGGCCGTACGGATCGAGTAGAACTTTGCCGGGATCAAACCAAAGGCCGCTTGCGGGATCGTAGGCTCCATGTACGCGATATCCGTAAAGTTGGCCCTGCCGGAGTTGCGGCACGAACACGTGCCAGTAGTGATAGGTTCGATTCGTTACGGGATCGATCGGAATCACGCGCGATGGCCGGCGGTCATCAGCCCGGTCGAAGAGCAGCAGGTCGACCGCCGACGCACTTCGGGAGTAGACGCTAAAATTAACTCCGCCGGCAACTACGCTCGCGCCGAGCGGGGCGCTTCGTCCGGTGGACGGTTCTTCAGCAGCCATATTCGAGATTCCTACCCCTGCGAGCACTTCATCGGACTGCCCGCTAACCAGCGAACATTTATCTCAAGTTTACCGATAACGATCACGCATGGCCCGAAGCCCATCGCGCATGGCCGCGGCCGGACGGAGGTTGACTAGACGGTGCGCACAAACGGACAATGGCTGATTCAGTTACGAGATGTTGTGCCAAAACCGTGAGTCGTATCTGCCGGCATGAAGTTTCGCAGAGGAAAGGTTGAGCATTATGATTTCCCTTCAATCGCTCATAGGGCTTGTTGCGGCGGCACTCAGCATTAGCGAACCGCTCTCCGCCGCCGATTTGGATATCAACAGCTTCAAAAACAGCTCTTTTGACAGGCTGCTCAAGAAGACGGGTGTCTACAACAGATCGAGCACCGGAAAGACACCCAGTTTTGTCGTCGATCCCACCTGGCCCCAGCCCTTGCCAAACCACTGGCTCCTCGGCCAAATAGGAGGGCTATATGTTGACCAACATGACCATGTGTGGGTGTATAACCGTCCGCGTACGATGACAACCGACGAAGCCGGATTGGAAGGGCCGGTGCCCGGCGCCAAGGATGAGAAGGGCGTGCCGGTTGACGGCTTGGGCCAGGAACGGGCGTATGGTCCCGTATCCGACTGCTGCAAAGCAGCCCCTGCGGTTCTGGAGTTTGATGCCGACGGCAAACTGCTGCGCGCGTGGGGCGGTCCGTCCGATCCGGGTTTCATCGGGGGCAAATGCAAAGCTGAGCAGGGATGCATCTGGCCAACCAGTGAGCACGGCATTTATGTGGACCAGAACGACAACGTCTGGCTCTCAGGAAATTCAGCGGCGCGTACCGGTAGCGGGACCGCGGGAGGAGAGCCGCCATGGGCGACCAATAAAGCAGGGGGCGACGGATTTGTATTGAAGTTCGATATGAACGGCGATTTCAAGCTGAGGATCGGTGGGACGCCCAAAGGGCCAAACAGTAACGACACCAACGGCGGTATCAATGGCACACCGTTGCTCTACCAGGCCGCAGATATGGTCGTCGATTCTGCAACGAATCGCTTATACGTTGCTGACGGATATGGGAACCGCCGCGTTCTGATCGTGGATGCGACGACGGGTAAATATATCGGCCATTTCGGCGCTTATGGGAACAATCCAGTCAACGACGCGGCTGCAAATGCTGCTGGTCCGTGGATCGCGGACTACACCAAGGGTAATAAGAAACCTGCATTCTTCCGGAACCCGGTGCACTGCGTAAAGATCGCCAATGACGGGAAGATTTATGTCTGTGACCGGGGGAACGACCGGATTCAGGTATTTGACAAAAACGATCCCGCGCTGGGCAAGCCGTGCAGCAACCCGGCGGGCGTAGCCGGCAAATGCGGTTACCTTGCGGAGCAATCTATCAGCGAACACACGAATATAATCGGAACTGCCGTTTCCATCAATTTCTCCAAAGACAAGGCGCAGAGCTGCCTTTATGTTGGCGATAACGCCAACATGACCATCTATATCCTGAATCGAAATAACCTCCAGGAGTTGGGCCGGTTGGGACGCAGCGGACGGATGGCCGGCGAATTTCACTACCTGCATCAGGTGAGTGTTGATAGCCGCGGCAACATCTATACAGGGGAAGTGGACACCGCAAAGCGAATCCAGAAGTTCGTCCGTTACGGCGCAGAGGGGTGCAGCGGCACCGGACTGTCTCCGGTGGGCGGGGTAGTCAACGGCAACTAAACAGAACATCGGGGCGGGACAGGGCGCTTGGCTGCGTCCTATTTAGGGTAATTAATTACTTGACTAACCATGCAAATGGGGATAAGGTGGTAGGGGCGTGACAGGCCGGGAAGTTCACTTTGTGGCTCCTAATCCGCCCGTTTGGACTGGGCTATACTTTAGCGGGGGCAGAACCATATTGGACCGTGTTTCTGAAGCACTCCTAACCGATTTTTCAGCCGAACGCGGAATTGCCTTATTGCCAGAAGATAAGAGATTCGAGCACTTTGCGGCGTTCATTGCTGTCGGTCGCCATTACACAGAGACGTTCGACACCCAAGACGTTCTTGTTGGTCAGGCAGCCGGTATAGATGCGATAGCGATTGTTGTTAATGGCGTGCTGGTTACGGACGTGGAGAGCCTCGAAGAGCTTAAATCCACGCCTGAGTTGGACGTGACGTTCGTCTTTATGCAGGCTGATCGTGGCCCACAGTTTGAGGCGGCTAAGATGGGAGACTTTGGATTTGCCGTCTTGGACTTTTTTAAAGAGCAGCCGCAGTTACCTCGAAATCAAGAGGTCAAATCTGCCGCTGCTATCATGTCCGCGCTCTATGAATACAGCGCCAAATTCAAGCGAGGTAATCCGGCGTGCCGCCTTTACTTTGTGACCACCGGCACATGGGTAGAGGATCAGCAATTGGAGTCGCGCAGGCGTGCGATTATTGCCGATCTGACCTCGACTAATATGTTCCGGGATGTGACTTTCGTTCCTCTTGGAGCCGCTGGAATCCAAAAGTTGTACCGCCAGAGCAAAAATGCAATAGAGCGAGAATTTGTTTTCGAAAACCGCGTGACTGTTCCAGAGGTGCCGAAAGTTGCACAGGCATATGTGGGTTTTCTCCCAGTTCCAGAACTAATGAAAATTCTCAGTGACGACGACGGAGAAATGATCCCCGGACTCTTTTATAGCAATCCGCGCGACTGGCAAGACTATAACGACGTAAACAACGAGATCAAGAGCACTCTCCAATCACCCGACAAAGCTCGGTTTGTGTTGATGAACAATGGTATTACCATCATTGCACGCACTATCCGCCCGACAGGTAACAAGTTCGTGATTGAGGACTATCAAATCGTCAATGGATGCCAGACCAGTCACGTACTTTTCGCGCAAGCTTCGAAGGATGATAGGAGCGTTGCCGTCCCGGTTCGTCTTATCGGTACCGAAGATGAATCGGTAATCAACGCAATCATACGAGCAACCAACAGGCAGACACCCGTATCGGAAGACCAGTTCTTTGCGCTAGAAGAGTTCCCGAAACAACTAGAACAATTTTTTCAAGCATTTCTGCCGGCCCATCGGCTGTACTATGAGCGCCGCTCGAAACAGTACGACCGACTGGATGGCATTGAAAAGACCCGCGTCATTACTCAGCCAAATGTCATCAAAGCATTTGCGGGTATGTTTCTGGAGGAAGCCCATCGAACTACACGAAATTACTCCGGGATCAAGGCGAAGGTCGGCACTGAGATTTTCGGTAAGGGACACAAACTGGACCCATACTATACATCCGCATTTGCTCTTTATCGACTTGAGTATCTGTTTCGAAACACTAAGCTGGAGCCAAAGTATAAGCCAGCTCGCTTCCATATTCTTCTTGCCATAAGACTACTGGGTAACCCGCTGGCTATTCCAAAGTCCATGAACTCTCATGAAATGGAAAAGTATTGCAAGGTACTCCTCAATACGCTGTGGGACCCTATGAAGGGGGACGATCTCATATCGCTTGCGGCAAAAACTGTTGACGATGCGATGGGTGGCGACTTCGACCGCGATAGTATCCGCACGGAGGCTGCGACAAAGAAAGTGGTTGCTGAGTGCCAGAAAGTTGTGGCTGAGAACAAACATGAAGCCTCGTCCTGAGATGATCGAAGGGCCGGAAGCGTTCGACCGCTTCAAGCGGGCTGTGCAGGCTGTGTTGAAGGTCAAGAAGAGCGATATGCCGCCCTCGCCGTTCGGGAAGTCTGGCCGGAAAAGAAAAAAGCCGGAAGTTCCGAAGAGCTAACCGGCCTTGCGTTTCCCGCGCCCTTGGCGCTGACGCTCTTTGTTAGTTGCCGTTCGATAAGGGCTGCTCCGATTTTCCGGTCAGAACGTCCCACGTGAGGCGCTTGTCGACGATCTTTGAGCAAGCCAGTTCGAAGCGCTCATAATCGGTAAGCTTGCGTTCGTTGTAGCGAAAACTTTGCTCATCAAGGTAGCGAAAAAGATGAAATGGTTCAACGCTGATGTAGGTTCCTTTCAGTCCACGCTTAACCAAGGACCAAAAGTTTTCCATACCATTCGTATGAACTTCATCACGAACATATTCGACGGCATGATCCACAACCTGATGCTCGAACTCGGTCAATCCTTCATACGATTTCAGCGCGTCAGTGAAGATCGCGGAGCCAGCTGCAACGTGCTGGCGAAGTCCAGATTGCAACGCTTTCTTGCGGCGATTCTCCACAACCTTGGTGCGAACCTGACTGACTTTTCCATCCTTCCCACGTTCGAGAATGCCCATAACCATCGTTTTGTCTTTGCCGCCCGTGCCGGTGATTTTCTTCTCGCGCTTCGCCTTGTGCATGTTCCGCGCGAGTCCGCCAACAAAAGTTTCGTCGGCTTCAACATGGCCAGACATCATGGTTTCGAACGATCCCTGATGGAGCGCGAAGCGGATGCGGTGATCGAGAAACCAGGCGGACTTTTGGGTAATGCCGAGGTCTTTAGCCATCTCGCACGAACTGATGCCATTCTTGCAGTTCACGATGAGCCATAGCGCACACAGCCACTTATCAAGGCCGATGGGAGAATCTTCGAAAATGGTTCCAACCTTCAGAGAGAACTGCGCTCTGGGATGCTTGCCATAGCATTTGTAGCGGTTCACGTTGGCAAGGTAGGTAACGTGGTCCGAGCCACATTGTGGGCAGCGCGGCTTGCCATCAGCCCAACGGAGTCCAGACAAAAACGCATTGGCGTTTTCGGGAACGGCGAAGTACAGAATCGCTTGTTGGAGGGTGGATGGCTGTTCCATGAATTCAGTATGCCGGAAATTGCATGGTTAGTCAAGTAATTAATTGCCCTATTTAGAGGCGTCCTTCTGCCGGGCGAGCAACTTCAGGCGGACTGCCTGCGCGCATTCGTCTTCAATTTTGAAGTAGCGCGCCACTGCCGCGGCACCGGCGTCGAGGGGATGCGGCTCGCCAGGCTTGCGGTCCGCCAGCGTCCTAAGCTTGAGAGCCGCGCCATCAAACTGCGACTGATTCCCCAGAATTATGGTTGCGCCAGCAGCCGCCGCGATCGCAGCGAATTTCCGCTCCGAAGCCAGATAAGTATCAAAATGCGGTACATCGTTTACGAAGTTAAACTCCGTGCCACCGGAATACGCGACAGTAAGCGGTTTGCCGTGGTCATGCACCTGGAAGATTCCGGAAATCGTCCCAGGTGTATGGCCGGGCATCAGATATAAAGTAACCGTTCTGTCTCCTAGCGTGATTTTCATGCCATCGGCGGCTACAATGTCGCGCTGGGGTTTGCCGTCCGGAAAACCATTGACCGACTCGTTAACTAAATCCCAATCGCCCGCTCCCATGACGATGTGTGCGCCGTATCGTTGTTGCATCAGTTTCGCGCCGCCGACTTCGTTTTCATGGGCATGAGACACGATCACGTATTTCACCTTGGCGGGATCGATCCCGAGTTTCTGTAAGCCGCCGACAATCACATCCTCCGCATCGTAAACACTCTGGGTGTCATAGAGAATGATTCCGTCGCTGGTGGTCAAAGCCCAAGTAGAGCGGGATGGCGTGCCCATCCAATACAGGTCGTCAAAAGCTTTCTTCGGCTCAAGGTAGGTGCTTCGACGATTGGGGTTCATCCTGGGGGCGGGAGCGTCTAGGAGTCCGTCCGAGAAATAATGTCTGAGTGAGTCGTGCTGCCCGAAAATCAAATCAGCTCGACAGCGTGCCAGACGACGCATTGCCGGGAAATAGGTTGATAATGCTAGAACTTGGGTAGCGTGTACTTATAAGTACAGTTACTTAGATTTTCACGGCACCTCTTTACTCGTAACAGAGGTGGTAGCACTTCAG
>JASIAM010000095.1 GCA_030041985.1 Bryobacteraceae bacterium
CGAGCCTTACCACGGCACAGAAGGCACAGTTGACTGCCATGGGGGTCAACCTCCAACCCTATGCCAACTTCCCGGCCACTCAGACGGTCCGCCAGGCTCTGTTGCCGTTTCCCCAATACACGGGGCTTCTGTCTCCTGCGGGAGCTCCGCTCGGGAAAAACTGGTACGACGCGCTCCAGGCCACGGTTACCAAACGTTTTAGCCGCGGCTTGGTTCTCAATGCGAATTACACCTATGCGAAAACCCTGGCTCTGATCAGCACGCCTGATCCGTTCAACCGGAACCTGGGTAAGAATCTGAGTCCCTACGACCTTCCGAACCAGTTCCGGCTCACGGCGCAATACGAAATACCGCGCTTTCACTCGGGGCTGCCCCTGCTGAGCAACAAAGCGGTTGCCTATGCTCTGTCCGGCTGGAGCACAGGTTGGTCTTTGAGCTACCAGAGCGCTCCGCTGGTGGGCCTGCCCACCAGCGCGGGCACCGTGCCGATCAGCAACTTCCTGGGGTACGGACCTGGTCCCGCGCAGTTGATTCCAGGCATGAGCCCGTGGTCGGTGAATTGGACCGACCTCAACGGCGTCCACCACACCACGCCGCTCAACATCAACTGCGGTTGCTTTGACCCGACCACAACCGTGGTGCTCAACCCGGCTGCATTTACCAACGTTCCCAACGGGCAGTTCGCGGCGGATCAAAGCTCGATTCGCTCGTTCCGGGGTTTCCGCATACCTCAGGAAAACGCCAACTTCGGCCGCGACTTTCGCATTAAGGAACGCTACAGTCTAAACATTCGCGTGGAGTTCACCAACATCTTCAACCGCCTGCAGTTGCCGACGGCCACGGGCGCTGCGGGCGGAATTAACCTCGGCAATTTCGCAGCCGCGCCTACGAAGTACACCTCGGGTCCCTTCACCGGCCTGTACAGCGGCGGTTTCGGCACCGTCGTGTCGCCCCTCACCGGCTCTGTTACCGGTCAGCGCGCCGGCACGCTGGTCGCCCGATTCACGTTTTAGTGCCCGATGCGAGGCGTCGCGGGGATCTGACTCTCTGCGCGAACGGTCACCACGCTCGCATCGCGTCGTTGAATAGCAGGCCCAGTTCCTCAGGTCCGGCAGGGCGCGGCGCCAGCTTCGTCACGCGATGCTGCGGCAGCGTGCCCTCCACCAGTTTCGGAACATCCGCCGCCGTGTAGCCAATCGCCGCAAGGCCGTTCGGCACCCCTAATCGTTGCATGAACCAGGTAATGCGTTCCGCCAGGATGCGTCCGGCATCCTCGCGGCGGCAGCGGGCAACCCCCACACCCAGAGCTTCCGCCGCCTCCAGATGGCGTTCGGGCGCGGCAGAGGCCGTGAAGCGAAACACGGCTGGAGCATTCAGGATCACCGAGAAACCATGCGGCACCAGCGGATGATCCACGGCGTAACCGGGCGCCTTGTACTCCCTGACCATGCCGGAAACCGGATAGGACATGCCGTGCGGCAGGTGCACGCCCGCATTGCCGAAACCCACACCTGCATAAGAAGAAGCCAGCAGCATGTTAGCGCGCGCTTCGTCGTCGGAAGGGTCTTCCACTGCGCGCACCAGGTAGCGGGCCACCATGCGCAGAGCCTGAAGCGACCACACATCGCTGATGGGATTCGATCCCTGGTACGCCGGCCGCAGCGACGGACGATCCGGCAAGGGGCGGCCGCTGAAGGGCATCGCCGTATAAGATTCCACCGCGTGGCTCAACACATCTAGTCCGGTGGAAGCCGCCACTGCCGGCGGCAAGGTGCGCGTATTTTCGGGATCGAGCAGCCCCAAAGTGGGTTTCAGCAGCCGGCTCGCAATGCCCGTTTTGGCATGCATCCTGGTCAAATCGAAGATGGCAACACCCGTGGTTTCACTGCCCGTGCCCGCCGTAGTGGGGATGGCGATCAGAGGCTTCAAGGGACCGGGAACACGCAGGCCCTTCCCGATCGGCGGATTGACATAATCCAGGAAATCGGCCGGCGGATAAGTCGTGTAGAGGTTCACGGCCTTCGCGGTATCGATGGTGGAACCACCGCCGATAGCGACAATGGCATCGCAGGCGGCCTCGCGAGCAAACGCGATGGCAGCGAGGTATGACTCATCGGTCGGCTCCACGCGAACCCGATCGTACAACGAGAAGCTAAGGCGCTGGGCCTCTAAGGACTCCAGCACAGTTTCGACCGGCGCCATTTTGCTCAGTTGCGGATCGGTCACCACCAGCACGCGCCGCGCGCCCCAATCCGCCAGGTCCGGAGCTGCTTCGCGAGTGACTCCCCGGCCAAAGCGAATGCTTGAAGTGGCCATTTCAAATGCAATTTCTTGTGGCATAGGAAAGCTTGTTTTCTATAAAGTAAGCATATAGGAAGATGCGCCTGACGCGCGCGGGCGTATTGCGCGTCTTCCCCGGTTGAGCCATCGGGATCCTCCGTCCCGGCTACCCACAAACGGGGGACCCATCGCCCTCATAAGATTCGTTGAAGGCCGCATATGGCTCAGGTAGTGTCTATGCATGGCTCACAAGCGCTTCTGTCTCACATGCAAAAATACGCGGTGCGTATCCTATTGCCGCTTCGATAAGCCCGCACCGGTCCCGGCTAAAATCGAGCTCAAACAGGTCGCCAGCAGCGCGAAAGAGTCTATCGCTCGGTGAAGCGGCTGTACAGTGCCGCGAACTGGCTGAGCGAAAGCTGTTCGGCTCGGAGACCCGCTTCGGGCCAGGAATCGCGAGACTCGCGTCCATAGCTCTCCGCCAGATTATTGCGAAGCGTTTTCCGTTTATGGCGGAAGCATTGCCCGGCAAACTTTACGAAATCGTCGATATCGCCCACGTTCAAAGGCTCGCGCCGCGGCTCCAGCAATACCACCGCGGAATCCACTTTGGGCGGTGGATGAAAAGCGGTTGGTTTCACCCGTAACAAGAGCCGCGCATCCATGCGCGCGGCGACCTCTACAGTGAGAAACCCATAAGCCCGGGTGCCGGGCTGCGCCACCAGCCGCTCGGCCACCTCGTTCTGGATCAGGAAGACGGCCCGCGGTGGCGCGACCCGCGCGACGCGCTCGATAATGGCGCTACTGATGTAATAGGGCAGATTGCCCGCCATGGGCACGTCCCCCCACTGCGCCAGATCGGTTGCAAGGACATCCTGCTCGACAATTTCCAGGCGCGGCTCGGACGCGAATTTCGAGCGCAGGTGATTCGCCAGATAGGAATCAAGCTCGATGGCCACCACGCGATCGGCCCGCTCCAGCAGCCTGGCTGTCAGCGCGCCGCGCCCCGGGCCGATCTCGACAATCAGAGGCTCCCGTTGCGGGCAAGCCGCCCGCGCGATACGCTCGAGCACGGAACCGCGAATCAGAAAATGCTGGCCTAGTTTTGCTCGCAATTAATCTTGGGCGTAATCAACCACGCGCACTACGGCGGGGGTGGCCAGGCAGCACCACCAGGGTCTTGCCCCAGGTCGGCTTGCCGAAAAACATGGCGGGCGTGAAGCGGGATAACAGGATGATACTTACACCGTCAGGTGTGAGTTGCCCTTGGCGGACCGCATAATCGGCCACCCGGCCTTCATCATCGATGGTCAGTTCGACCACATTGTCATCACTCGAAACCACGGCATCGAGCGGCTCCAAACGCGGGATGTCGTTGCTCCAGTAACGCACGATGCCTTCCGGGGCGCTGAACGAGATCGGAGGGTCGTTAGTGATCTGGTGACGGAAAACCAGCGTCGGCACGAGTGCGCTAAACAGAAGCAGCGCCGACAGCACACCCCCCGCAATGGGGAGAGCTACCGGGCGCATGAGATTCTCGAAGTTCAGGCGGATGGCGTCTTTCCAATTGCGGAGACGCGCGGAGAAGGATGCTCGCGCGAGCCTGCGGGCGCGTTCATGGGAAGCGAGCACCCGCAACTGCACCACTAGCACCGAAGGGATCAGCGGCCGTTCCAGACGACGGAGCTGCGCCCGCGCATCTCTGAGGGAGACCCAACGCGCTTCGCAGGCATCACACACGTCCATGTGGTCCATCACATCCTTTCCCTCCCGGGCGCTCAGCATCCCGTCCAGGTGCGAAGAAAGCCGTTCTTCGAAGTATTCACAACCCATACCCATTACTCTGCCGTGGAAGGCACCAGGCGCAAGGGGTGCTTGGCCTGAAGGCCCTCTGCGAGCTGTTCCCTCAGGGCTTCACGGCCCCGCAGGATCCTTGATTTCACCGTTCCCAATGAGACGCCCAGCACCACCGCGATGTCCTCGTAACTGAGGTCCGTAATATCGCGAAGGACTACGGCTTCGCGAAAGACCGGATTGATGCGTGCCAGGGCGCTTTCGATTATTCCTGCCTGCTCGCGGTCAAGCGCCACATCGAAAGGCGACCGGCCGCTATCCGCCAGGGTTTCTCTCCAATTCCGGTTCTCCTGGGTTTCGAAATCCAGTTCCACCTCCCGGCCGCGGTGCCGGGAAAACCAGCGCCGCGCGTTATGCGCTTCATTCACTGTAATCCGGTAAATCCAGGTTTTCAGGCTGCTTTCGCCGCGAAAGTATTCGATATTACGGAATACCTTCAGAAAGACTTCCTGCACCACATCGTAGGCTTCGGCCTGATTGTTCAGCAGGCGCACGGCAAGAGTATAAACAGGCTGTTGGAAGCGGGCAAGCAACTGCTCGTAGGCTGTTTCGGAGCCCGACCGGAGGGCTTCGATCAGCAGGTGATCGTTACCATCACCACAACCTTCCGCGTTTAAATCCAATCTGAGCGTGGCCACCGGCAGTCCCTTTTCGCTCCTGCATTCAACCTATCAATATCCGCCACTCAATGCAATTGGACACCGGGGGTAGGGGAAAGTTCCCGGGCCGGGGTGCCCACCCTTCAGCCGCTAATCCCCAGCCCGGTGCCCACACTCCGCGAGTTTGCGGCTTAGGAATCGTCTCTCGGGGGCGGAGCATGGGCGCTCCAGGGCCTCGCGAAATATGGTACTCCTGAAGCCTGCGTAATTTTCCGTGCGCGGCCGCAGTTCCTTGGCTGCCGGCGCCGCGTTCCGTTTTGCGATACAAGGACGAATAAGAGCCGCGAGAATCGACAGGACCGAAAAACTTTTCCCGTTCAGCGCTGGTCTTTCGCGGCATTCGGCGAGTACGCCGAAGGGTCGCCCGTAGGCGCCGGCGCATGGTCTTCTTTGGCTGGCGGACCGAGCAGCTCCGTAAAGACCGGCTTCAGCGCATCCGCCCAAATCTGGTAAGCCTTTAGAGTTGGATGCAACTGGTCGTGCGCGTTCATCATGCCTTCGAATAGATGGCCCTGCGGGTCCGCCAGTTTGCCGTTGATATTCAGATAACGGACTCTCGTGCCATCGGCAAGCTTCGCCAGATTGCTGTTGATTTGATCAATCACGGGGATCACGGCCATGCTGTCGTTCCGGGGAAAAATGCCGGTCAGGATAATCGTGGCATAAGGCGCTTTGCTCTGGATCATCTTCACGATCGCCTCAATTCCCCTGGTGATATCGGTCTCCAGCTCGTTGCTTCTCTCTGGCGAAGGATTCTTTTCCAAGTTGTTGGTGCCTGCCTGCAGAACGACCACTCTCGGGTTGACTCCGTCCAATTCTCCGTTCTCGAGCCGCCACAAAATGTTCTCGGTCCGATCGCCGCCCCACCCGAAATCGGCCGCATTCCAGCCGAAAAAGTTCTGATTCCAGTTAGCCAGCAGTTCCGGATAATCGGTCGCGTCCCAGCGGCGGGTGATCGAGTCACCCTCGAAATAAATATCGATTCGCCCTTGTTTGGCCTTCGCCAGCAACTGCTGGTGCGCGGTCTGGAAGGTCTCGCCGGAGCGCGGAGCGGCTTGATAGGCCCGCGGCGGAGTCGCAGCGGCAGTCGCTCCCGGCAGTACGAACGCCGGCGAGTGCCCCATAAATTTATCGGCCCAAGCGATGAAATACTTCCAGTTCGGCGCGTCCGTGTGTCCGCCGTCGTGCTGCCGCCACGCTAGTCGGCCGTCCAGCAGCCCCGCGTTCACCGGCGGCATTTTCACGTCGTGGTAGTCCTCCGAGGTCCCCAGGTCTTTCGCGCCCAGCAGCCGGAACACCGGCCCCGCTGCTACTGTCGCCATATAGCTGCCCTTCTGGTCAAGCCATTTGGCATCGCCCTTCTCCGGCACGCCGTAGCTGATGAAGGTCAGCCGCGGCGCGCATAGCGCAATCAGCTCATGCGCGTCTACCGGCAGGTCGCCGGCGTTCTTGCTCCCAAAGGTTGCTTCCGAAGCGCCATATTTCAGGAAGTTGCCGGCCATCCAATGATATTCGCCGGTCCCGGTAAGATTCTCGACGGCTTCTCCCCAGTTGCGCCGATGCAGTTTCGCGCCGCCTTCCCCGGAAGATCCCACCAGCACCACCGCAAACCGCGTGTCGAACGCCATCGTGATCAGAGCGGCCTTGCCATATCGCGACACTCCCTCAATCCCCACATGCTTCGGGTCGATAGCCGGATCGGTTTCGAGATAATCCAGGCCGCGCGAAGCGCCCCAAGCCCACGCGCGCAGCGCACCCCAATCATCCGGTTTGCGCGGCTGGCCTTTGTTTACCAGGCCGATAATCCCTTTCGTCAAGCCCGCTCCATTGTCCGCCTGAACGCTCACCGGATTGAGGTACGCGTACCCCCACCCATCCGCAATCAATTGCTGCGTCGCCGGCGGATCAGCAGAAGGTGGAGGCGTGGGACCTTTTCGCGCTGGCTCGGCCGCCGGGGCGCCAGGCAGTCCGCCGCGCCCGAACATGATCATCACCGGAAACGGCCCGGCCATGCCTTTGGGCTTCACGAGCGTCATCTGGATATCGACTGCGATCTCCGGGTACGCAGAATTATCCACGTGCCCCACAAGCTGCTCGCCCGTCACTTCGTGCGCGCCAACCGTGGCGTCCATAGTATTGGTGATCGTCCACGTCACCTTGGGAACATTCTTCGGAACGCGCCCCACCACCTCCCGCTCAAAATCCTCCACGATCTCCGGCCGCCGCTCGTTCCACCACATGGCGGCCGTCGTAACTTTCTGGCCGTTCTTCAGCGTAAGAGGGTCCGGGAGATTTGGAAACGGATTGGCCTTGGACTCGTCATAATTGGCGTGGTCGGGCGCGTTTTCGTTGCCGCTCGGCCCCGGACGCAGCGCCTTGATGCCAAGCTGATCCATCATGTTCTGGTGATCTTCGGCAGCGGTCCAGTTTTGTTGGGCCACGAGACTGCAGACCGCAACCAAGACCACAACTGCCGATAGAACCAGCGCTACGCGGGTATTTGGAAGCCTCATAGTTCTCTTGAGCCTAACGGGATTCGCTCACGCGGGCAAGCCCCTCCCGCACCGGCGCCCGTTTGTGATACAACACGTGCCGGCGCAAGGGATACCCCTCAGCGCCGCAGCAGCAGCCTCTCGGTTTCCAGCACGATTAATGATTCAGCAGGCGCTTCGCAGCACGATCGTGACGACGTCGTTGCCGCTGTAGATCAGCCGCGCTTGACAGTTGCAGGTATCGCCCCGATAGATGATTTCATGGTTACCGGCTGCACCTGCCTGGGATTCCTCCTCGCCGCTGGTCCATTCGATACCGCATCCGCCGGGCGGGTATGCATCCCTTTCGGCACGCTTCAGGAGTGCTACCGCCGCCGTTGTTTCCATGTGGATCGGTTGCAAACTTTGTTCGCTGAATTCGATCTTCGAATCGGTTTTGGCGATCAGTTGCGCACCGCGCGGAAACGTATATGTAAGGCTCGTCGATCCTTCTTGGACCGCTACAGAGCATGCCAGCGGTTTGCCGAAACGGAGGAGCATTTCTTGGTAGAATGCACCCGCTGAAATTCGCTCCTGAAATTTGTGTGCCTCTGAATTGAGATTGCTGGAAGAACAGGCAGTTGGGGCCGCAGCGTACGCAGGCGCCAGGAGAACTGCCGCCAATGCCAGCGGCGTGACCCAGCGGGAAACTAAGCCTAAAACTGCGCGTGCCATCGCACCAGTCCCCCTTCCTTTTCGAGAAACTTGCCTAATCCCGGCAAACTCCGAATCGCCTTCTTGATTGCTTCCGCATCCTTAGTAACAGGTTGCACGTCGAAGGCATCTCCCGAGAGGTGTTTGCTGAGGTGAGCTAATTGAGCATCGGATAGGCCATCCAGAACTTTCTTGAGGCCGGCTGCAATCTCGGATACTGTCTTTTTGTCCTTGTTGTCATCGGCCCATTTCTGGCAAGCATTACGCGCGGCGCTGGGGACGTAGGTTTCTTTGATCCATTGCCGGTTGAGCACGACATTGGTTGCCATGGCGTGCGCCTGTTCCTGCTTATCACGTCTCCCGCTGGTAAAGTGCACGGACGGAAATTTCTTCTTCAACTCGTAAGCAGCCTTCTTCGCGGCCGGCGATAAATTAAGAGCCTCGATTTCCGGATCGGTTACCGTAGTTGGGCTTGCCACCTGTTTGACGCCGAGTCCGGCAGGTGCGCCGAAGTAAGTCCCGCCGAAGTCAGTCCCGAAGAAAGCGAAAGTCTCATCGGGCGAGCCCATGCGAGACCAATCGAAAAACCGCCCGGCGGGAGAGTCCGGGTGCGGTAGGCCAACACCGGACCAATGGAACCACCGCCCGGCAGGGGAATCCGGGTCGGGGATGCCCAGTATTTGGCTGCGGAATCGCTGGTTCAACCAGTCATCAGCCATAGATCTCATCATCGCGCAACTATGGACCGGACGCTTTCCCTGTTCTTCAACTTAGGATTTTGGTCCAGTCCATGGCGGCGGCCACCTGTTGTCCAAGCTTGAGCAGAGTGGGAATCTGAGTGGTATCAGCCATATCGATATCGGAGGGCAGTTGCCAGTTGAAACGCTGCAAGATGCCCGGGAAATGGCGATTCACCAGTTGGGTCTGCTGCTCCTCGGGCGCATCGAGCAAGGCATCGACAGTCCATTCGAGCCAACCGAGGAAACCATTGGGCACGGTGTTGCCGGCGCGATAGAAGCCGGTGCCGAGCGAAACCACGCGTGTATCGGCAACCTGGAAATCATCATAATAGAAAGCTTCCACGCAAGCCTGGTGAGTGGGATTACCGGTGACACCGGTTCCGCCATCCACCAGCACGGTAGGCTTACCCATCACGGTCATCGTCCAGGGCGAGAAATAAGTGGGGGCGGCGGCGCTGGCCATCGACCAGACGTTTGGGGTCAGCGAGGACTTTGGGAGGACTGAAGATCTCGCTCGACCGCTTGACATAAATGTCGAGGATTTGCGTGGCGGGTAAGCCGGCGGCCAGCGCGGCGGCAATGAGGGCGCCGGTGGAGGTGCCAGCCAGGAAATCGAAGCATTCGCGCGCGGGCTTGTTCCATTGCTGCTCTAAAGCGACGAGCGTCGCTGCGGGGATGATGCCGCGGATCCCACCGCCATCAATCGAAAGTATCCGTTTCATATCAGTTGAAGTGCGTCTCGATAACAGACAGTATGTTACGGCGGCTCTGGCAAACGCACGCGCAGCGGCGAATAAATGTCCGAAATGAAAGGCCGTGTCAAGAATTTTGTGTAAACATTCCCGTGGGTTGATGTTTCGAGCCGGCTATACTGGTTGCACCCGAGCGGAGGGTAAGGCTCTGCGGAGACGCAACCTGAGCGCCGACTCGGCGGCCGGGATTCGCCGGGATCGAGCGCAGCTCGTCCCGGCGTTCAGCCAATCCTGGCGGTAATGCGTAAAATCTC
>JASIAM010000096.1 GCA_030041985.1 Bryobacteraceae bacterium
TGGAAATCGTGGACATCTATCAGCATCCGGAACAAGCCAAACCGGAGCAGGTCGTAGTTATGCCCACGCTCATCAAGAGTCTGCCCCTCCCGGTTCGGCGCATAATCGGCGACTTGTCCAACCAACAACGTCTGCTTGCCGGTCTCGATCTTGTGCATCGTTCCGCCGGACACCCGGAGCCCGGTCGTGGCCGCTAAAGCGCACGATGGTTATCTGGAGCGAATTGCCGTTCTGGAGGCGCGGCTTGCTGAAGCTGAGGAGACCCTGAGAGCCATTCGCAGCGGAGAAGTGGATGCCTTCTTGGCATCCGGTCCTGACGGTGATGTGGTGTATACGCTTCAGGGCGCTGATGAAGGATACCGCCTTTTTGTCGAGAGAATGGCGGAGGGCGCCGTCACTCTGGCCCTGGATGGCCTGATCCTTTTTTGCAACGATCAGTTCGCCAAAATCGCCGGCTTGCCGCCGGAGCGCGTAGCCGGTTCGTATCTTCCGGATTTCGTGCCAGCGGAAGACCGGACGGTTTTGAGCGCCATGCTGTCGGCAAGGGACGGAGGCAAAGCCGAACTGAACATAAAAAGAGAGGATGGGACTCTTGTCCCCGTTTATTTCTCGGGCAGCCTTTTGCGCCGCGAAGGGACCGACCGGATCGCTCTCATCGTGACTGATCTTCGAGAGCGAAAACGGAACGAACAGATTGTCGGGGCCGGACAACTTGCCCAGGCAATCCTCGAGCAGGCGGCGGTGTCCATTCTCGTCACGGATCCCAGCGGACGAATTATCCGCGCCAGTCAGGCCGCGGAGCAACTTGCCGGGATGCCCGTATTGCTGCGGGATTTCGGTGATGTTTTTACGTTTCAGGCGAGCCAGGAAGATGGCGGCCTCAGCTTCAGCGAAATTCTTGCCCGGCTCCGGCAGCAGGGTAAGATCACCGGCCTGCCGGCAATCGCGCGGGCCTCGGGCGGCCGGAGCCTCGATGTCCTCATGAACGGGACTCTTCTAGCCGGTCCCAATTCGGAAGTGCTGGGGTGTGTGATCGTATTGGTGGATATCACCGAGCGCAAGCGGCTGGAAAGGAAGTTGTTCGAGAAACAAAAACTGGAAAGCATCGGCTTGCTTGCCGGTGGCATTGCCCACGATTTCAATAATCTGCTGGTCGGCATCCTGGGCAACGCCAGCCTGGTTCAGGAGATGATGCCCGAGGCCGGCTCTGCTGCCCAGCCCTTGGAAGCAATTGTCAAGTGCAGCCAGGCGGCGGCACACCTCACGCGTCAGATGCTTGCTTATTCGGGGAAGGGACAGTTCGTGATCGAGCCGGTTGATTTGACCGGCGTGGTGCAGCAAACCGTCCGGCTGCTCCACTCCTCCATTCCCGGGCGAGTCGCTTTGCATTTGGATTTACCGCACAACCTGCCTGCCGTAGAAGCCGACGCCAGCCAGATGCAGCAGGTCGTTATGAATCTGATTCTGAACGGTGCGGAAGCCATCGGCGACGAGTCCGGCGTAGTGGTAGTTCGGGCCGGAAGCCGCAGCATCGATCGCCAATACATCGAGGAGGAACTCGAAGACGCAGCGATCGAACCAGGCACATATGTTTTCCTGGAAGTGCGCGATAGCGGTTGCGGCATGGACGAAGCCACGAAAGCCCGCATCTTCGACCCGTTCTTTACAACCAAATTCACCGGAAGGGGCTTGGGGCTTGCCGCGGTCGCCGGGATTGTCCGGGGGCACCAGGGCGCGATCCAGGTGACCAGTTCTCCAGGTAAGGGAAGCCAATTTGTGGTCTACTTCCCGGCAGTTTCGGGCAAGGTAGCATCTCAGCCACTCGAGCTGCCTCATCAGCCTGTGGAACGGTTGCGCGGTTTCGGAACTGTCCTCGTGGTGGACGATGAGGATGTGGTTTTGCAGACTGCCAAACTGGCTTTGGAACGGCACGGCTATTCCGTGCTGATGGCCACGAGCGGCAAGAACGCAATAGACATTCTCCGATCCCACAAGGATCGGGTATCCCTCGTTTTGTTGGACTCCAGTATGCCTGAAATGAGCGGGCGGGATACCCTGGAAGAGCTTCTCAAGATCTCGCCCGGGCTGGAGGTGCTGGTTTCGAGCGGGTATCCCGAAACCGAAACCATGGAGTTATTCGCTGGACTACGCGTGTCGGGGTTTCTGCCAAAACCCTATACTCCGGCAAGGCTGGCCAACAAGGTGAAAGCCTGTTTCAACGCAGGCGCGCGGTGAGCAGCCAAGATCCGGCCACCAGAGTTTATTACTCTGGTTTCAACGACGCGGCGTACGCAGCAATAGCGATCATGTCATCTTCATCCAGTTTTTCGACTACTTTCTTCATCTGCGCGGCCGCGGAACTGGTATTGGCGCCCACTGCTCAAGGAAACCAGTGTAAGTGGTGCGTGTTTCAATGGAGTTAGGAAAGTTCTGTGGCCACAGTCTACGTGATCGGCGCTGGTGCGTCGCGGCACGCACAATACCCCCTGGCGACCGACATGGGCCAGGGCGTAATAAATTTTATGATGAGCCTACAGTGCCCATTTCCTCAGCAGGCGCGAAAGCTGATCGACTGTTTTGGAAAGCAGCCGAACATAGAGGAAATGATATCCAAGCTTGGATCGCTCGCGCAGTCGGCCCAAAGCACGCCGGATCCGTGTAGTCCGGGCAATCTTTACAGTTTTTTATGCATCGCTCTGCGTGAGTGGTTTCGCCAAATTCACGTTGGGGCCGCGGCCGCGTATGCCGAGTTCGCTGATAAGCTTGTGCAGGTGGGTGATGTAATCATCACGTTCAACTACGACGACTCTCTCGATCGAGATCTCAAGCGAACCGGCAAATGGGACGTATCGGATGGCTACGGGTTTCCGTTCGCAGCGGCTGTGCGGCCGTCTGATGTGCTGATCCTGAAACTGCACGGCAGCATGAACTGGCTTTGGCCGATTCCATTCCTGAGGAAGAGGCCACTCATTCACAGAGCTGACTTGGAGTACCTGGGCTACGACTTTCGAGATTCTGGATTCCAAAATGTCGTCACCTTCGAGAACGGATTCTTCGAAGATTGGGTCCATCGGGGATGATCCGCTGGTGGCTCAATACGGTTGGCTGAGCGCGGCCAATTTCTCTTTAATCCAAGTCAGGTACTCTTCGAGAGACTGCTCCCGTGGCGCCTTGTCACTGTCCCAGTCGCCACCGGAATAGAGGTAAACAATGTGGCCGAGCGGCCCGACGTAGTATGTGTCCCCTTGAATGTCCAGTGTGAATATGAAGCCGCTTAGTTTGAGGAGCGCTTCCTCCTCCGGTGTTCCCCTGATACCCCAGCGGCGAACCCAGGGTGTGCCACAAGCGCAGGTGAAACGTCCCGACTCATCCTCTCTCGGAGTCTGTTTGCATGTGGCGCATTCACTGGCGGATCGTGTTCTGCTCATCCCATGATTGTCTCAAACGAGGACGGTGCATCGTTGAGGAAAGCCGCTGGTCTGCCTGTTACTATTCAAAATCGATCGCCAGAATTGTTCTAACCTGTTCCAACAACGTAGGGACGTCCTCTGTCGCTGTTTTCCACAATTCATCGCGATCGACCGAGTTGTAGCCGTGAATGAGCCGGTCCCGCATGCCTGCGATATCCTTCCATGGAACTTGCGGATGCTTGCTACGCGTAGTTGGTGAAATGCGCTTCACGGCCTCACCCATCACTGCGATCTGATAACAGCAGGCGGAGAGCAATCGGTCGTCCTCATCGAGATCAGGCCGTCGCGCATCCCGGACGTAGTGCATTACCCTCAAGCACGCCGCAATCAGATCGCTAAGAGTTGCCCTATCGCTCCCTTCATCGGGCGACATAAACGGGCACAGCGCTGGTTAAGATGGCATTCCGGCGTAGAGTGTTCCGGCTGCTCTCAATAGCGCGCCGGCTGATCAAGTCCACCTTGTGCCCGAGCAATCTGGCAAGTTCATCCTGCATGCGCTCGTGCTCGAACAAGCCCCAGCGCGCATCATCAGCGAAAGTGGCCAGGAGGTCGATATCCGCCGCGCGCGAGGGATCGACGAGCATCGACCCGAACAGTTCGAGTTTGGTAATCTTCCATCGCCGGCAAAACGCGTCTAATTGAACCTCTTCGACAGGCAGCCGCTGCAACAGTGCCATATTGTCAGGATAGCCCGAAGCGGACCGGGCGGAGCCGTGGAATCGGCTACACAGCATCCTTTTCCCAAGCGGCCCTTGTGCAACCGAGGACCTACTCTGGGTTCAACGACGCGGCGTACGCGGCAATAGCGATCATGTCATCTTCATTCAGTTTTTCGACCACTTTCTTCATCTGTGCGGCCGCGGAACTGGTATTGGCGCCCACCTGGAAATCGAAAAGCTGGCGAACGATATAAATCGGATGGACTCCCGCAAGCCGGGGGATGTCGCCCAAACCCTTCAAGCCTTCGCCATGGCAGATCGCGCACTGAACAGTCTTGCCCGTGTTGCCATTCACCAGATCTTCGCCTCGTTTGAGGCTTCCCGGCGGGACGTAGGCTATGAAACCGGAGTGGGGATCGCGAGCCTCCACGCGCGCAGGATCTTGCGGCAAGGTGATGATGCGGTTCCCTAACGGCTCTGTGCCACCGGAGGGAAGCGGAAGACGCATGCGCCCGTTGTTGACCCACGACTTGGGCACCGTTTGGGCTTCCTCAACCTTGTACCAGACGCTGGGTTTGAGCGATGCGAACCACTCAATGGCTTGCCGCATCTCTTCGTCGGGGAGGCCGGCCGCAATGATGTTCATGCGCGCCGCCCGCAGCGATTTTTCGTGAATCTCCGGGTCTTTTCGCAAGCCGTGCTTGAAATCATCCATTTGCCGCAACAGGTAAGCGACCGGCAAGCCGGCCAGCGTGGCGGATTCGGGATGGCCCATGCCCGACATCAGATGGCACGAACCACATGCCTGCGCCTGGATTCCCTTCTGAACCACATTCGGCAGCGGGGCATGCTCATCTGGGAACCAATCCGGCGGATTGTACTGATCGTCGATTTGCGCTTGCGTGTACGAGCGCGAACTGCCGGGGATTTGCCTGGGAGTGGTGCCGGCGGCGGCTGCGCCCGGCGATGGATCGGGAACCGGGTAGGCCCATGTAAGGTCCTTGCCGGCCTGCGGAGACTGGGCAAAAATTGGGGAGGCGATTAGTAGCGTGAGTGACAACAAAGTTTTCATATGGGACGCCTTTAGAAATTGGCTTCGGGCAGGAACGCTGCCAGAATCTTATTGAACTCTTCCGGTTTCTCCAGCATCACGAAGTGGCCGGTGCCAGGAACTTCGACTGTGCTTCCGTTGGGGAAGATCTTCTTGAAGTATTGAGGATCATCCGAGGCGGAGTGATCCGCATAAATACCGAGAGCAGGAACGGTAAACCTATCCTCGGTCCAATTGGAAGCGTCGAAGGTCGCTACCATGGCCTGGTACGCGGTGGTTTCCGGGGCTGCCAGCATCATCTTCAAAATGTGATCCTGAATGGCTGGAGTGGCGGACTTGCCAAACATGCCGCGGATCATGGCCTCGCGGTTCTGCAAGCCTTCCGGACCTTTCATGCGATCGGGGTTGGGAGCGTTGGGGCTGCCCGAGAGGTGCAGAACTCCATCGACAGACACTAACGCGGCGACGTTTGCGGGGTAGAGGCGCGCATACTCGCGGATTACGGGCGTCCCCATGCTGTGACCGACAAGCACTATCTTGCGGGCCTTGGCTTCCACGCGAACGGCTTCGATCGACCGGGCAAACAGCTCCATGGTCAGCGGTCCGCTGGTTGGTGAGCCACTCTTGCCGTGGCCGGGCAGGTCCAACGTGATCACCCGGTATTTTTTCTTGAAGAAGGGCACCTGGTTCTGCCATGAGGATTCGTCACAAGTCCAGCCGTGAACGAAAACGATGGCCTTCGGCCCCTTGCCGCGCACCGTTGAGTGGATGGCGATGCCGTCCACAGTGGCGGCGGGAATCAGCGCAGGCAGACAAAGGGCGAGGATACTCAGCCGCACGGAAGCGAAGCGCATGGAACGCATTATATAGCTTCCGGCGGGAATAAACTGGCGGTGGGGGAGCGAATGACGAAGTACCAGATTATCCTCTACTGGAGCGATGAAGACGGAGCATTCGTCGCAGAAGTCCCCGGGTTGCCCGGTTGTGCAGCCGATGGCCCAACTCGGCAGGATGCGCTGGCAAACGCCGAAACGGTGATTCAGGAGTGAATCGAAACCGCCCTGGAGTTGGGGCGCTCCATACCCGAACCGCGAGGGCGGCTATTGTTTGCATAGCTTGACGCACCCTTGAGGAGGCCGACCCCTGAACCGGACTGCGGCCATCCAATTTCTGATAAGATTCCTCGCATGAAATTGCTGATCTTCATGGCTGCAGCGCTGCCGCTTGTGGCCGCCGATCCCGATGGCTTTGCTTCCTGGACAAGCGCGGAACTGCAAGCGCGCGCCAAGGCCACGAAACTGGACGAACACAAAGCCGGAGCCGACCGCGTTGCCAGTTGGGGGAACCACTCCCTACTGCTGGTCAGGCGGGAGGGTGATGGCGAGGTTGAAGTGCACGAGAACCAGGTGGACGTGATCACGGTGATCTCCGGCGCTGGAACGCTGATCGTCGGCGGAACGGCCGTGGATGCCCACCAGACGGTTCCAGGGGAACTTCGCGGCAAATCGATCACAGGTGGGACGAGCCACAAAATGGCCGTAGGTGACGTGTTCCATGTGCCGGCCAAAGTCCCGCATCAAATGCTGGTGCCGAAATCGCTCATCATCCAGGTGGTGAAAGTTACGGTTTCTCAGTAGCCCGCTCGGCTTCGGCGGCGGCTTCGGGGCCGGCAGCGCGGGCTTCTTCAAGCAGGCGCTGCGCTTCTTGAACTCTGCCGCGCGGCACCAGTACCTGGAAATAGAGCGGGAACGGGCCGCCGCGCTTCACCAGCGAGGGGATTCCGCCTGAGTCCAACACGCCGCGAATGACATCTGCCTCCATTTCGGCATCGACGGTGGTAGAGTCATAGAGCGGCACCATGTCGAACGCGTGGGACGTGAGGCCTTGGTCTTGGTCATTTTCGTCTTCTTCGTGCTCATGGTCTTGCGCCATGCCTCAAGGATATCGCAGAATGTGGTTGGTGCAGCGCTAAGCCGCGCTTATGGAGAGAGAGTATTATGTCCGAACCAGTTCTGGCCGAAGTTGAGGTAGCGCAAGAGAAGAGCAATACGCTTGCCTGGTTTGTGGCGGGCGCGATTATCGGAGCGGCGATCGCTATTTTATGTGCCCCCAAGAGTGGAAAAGATACGCGCCAGCTTATCGCCGAAAAGGCCCAGCAGGGCAAAGATGCAGTCGTGGACAGCACGCTGGACGTAGTGGACGCCAGCCGCGATATGTTCGAACGGGGACGCAGACTGGTGGAGGACGCCGCCGATTTATTCGATCGCGGCCGCAGGCTCATGCGTGGTGATACCGCTAACGATGCGTAGCGGGGTGCATGGGAATGAGCCGGCAGCGGTTCAAAATGTAGGCGATTTCGAAATCACACTGTTCCGCCACTCGCTCCACTGGTGGGACGGGGGGACGTATTTCGGGGTGGTTCCCAAAACGCTTTGGGGGCAAAAGATCCAGGCCGACGAGTGGAACCGGATTCCGTGCGGCTTCAACTGTTATTTGATTCGCACCGGCGATCACACGGTTCTTGTAGAAACGGGCGGAGGCGATAAATTCGATGAGCGCGCCCGCGAACGTATGAATCTGCCGCCGGAGGCTCTCGAGCCGCTGCCGGAAGCGATGGCGCGCCGCGGGTATGATCCGGAAGCGGTGGATATTGTGATCAACAGCCACTTACATTGGGATCACTGCGGCTGGAATACCTTGACGCACGGTGGTACCGTGGCGGCGGCTTTTCCAAGGGCGCAATACTTCGCCGCGTTCGGCGAATGGGAGCACGCCCATGAACGGCTGGCGCGCGACCGGGTCAGCTACCTCGATGCCAACTACGACCCGCTGGTGGAGTCCGGACAGATGACGCTCCTGGGCGGCGACAGTGAAGTAGTTCCTGGTGTGCGCATGCGGCGTGCACCCGGCCACAACCGGGATCTGATGATTATTACCGCAGAGAGCAACGGACGCGTGTTTTGCTTCTTCTCCGACCTGGTGCCTACCAGGCATCATGTGCAGCCGACGTGGGTGATGGCGTTCGACCTGTATCCGCTCGAAAGCATCGAGAGCAAATCCAAATGGCTCGAAGCGGCGGCAGAGGGCGATTGGATCTGCGGCTTTTCCCACGATAGCGAGGTGGCTTTCGCCCGCATTGCGCGGCGCCCCAAGACCAGCTTCGAGGCATTCCCGCTTTGAACGCAAGGAAAAAATATGGATAACGTGATGGAATTTCGCAACGAGCCGTACACCGATTTTTCCGTTCCCGCCAACCGGCAGGCCATGGAACAGGCGCTGCGCCAGGTCCATTCCGAATTCGGGCGCGAATATCAACTGCGCATCGCGAGCGATTGGATGGGCACCGGCGACCTGCTCCAATCGCTGAACCCCTCCAACATCCGCGAGGCAGTGGGCGTGCATCACAAGGCGACGGCGGATTTGGCCCGGCGGGCTGTTGAGTGCGCCTGGTCGTATTTTCCGCAATGGAGCCGCACGCCCGCGCAACAGCGGGCCCAGATGTTGCTGGATGCCGCGCGCATTCTGCGCCGCCGCAAAATGGAATTCGACGCGTGGATGGTGTACGAAGCCGGCAAATCGTGGATCGAGGCCGAAGCCGATGTTTCCGAAGCCATCGACTTCTGTGAGTATTATGCGCGCGAGATGCTGCGGCTTGCCGGTCCACAGAACGTTATCCAGCTTGCCGGCGAGCAGGATGAATTGGTGTACATACCGTTGGGCGTGGGCGTGGTGATTCCACCCTGGAATTTCCCGCTGGCGATCCTGGTGGGCATGACCGTGGCGGCGTTGGTGGCCGGCAACACGGTAGTGTTGAAGCCTTCGAGCGAGACGCCCACCATCGCCGCGAAATTTGCCGAGGTGCTGCTCGAAGCCGGCTTCCCGGAGGGAAGTTTCACGCTGCTCACAGGCAGCGGAAGCGCGGTGGGCGATGTGCTGGTGGAGCATCCAAAGACGCGCTTCGTTGCGTTCACCGGTTCGCGCGATGTGGGTCTGCGCATCAATGAACTGGCGGCCCGCGCGCAGCCCGGGCAGCTCTGGATCAAGCGTGTGATCGCCGAAATGGGCGGCAAGGATGCGATTATTGTGGACGCCAACTGTGATCTCGACAAGGCTGTGGAGGGCGTGCTGGTGTCGGCATTCGGCTATCAGGGCCAGAAGTGCTCGGCGTGCTCGCGGGCTATTGTGGACGACAAAATTTATGAGCCATTTCTCGACAAGCTGGCGGCGCGGGCCAAACAGATCAAGGTGGGGCCGTCCGATGACCCGGCCAACTACATGGGCCCGGTGATCAGCGCGGGGGCTCAGAAAACTATCCTTGCTTACATCGAGGCCGGCAAACAGGAAGGACGGCTAGTGGCGGGAGGGGGACCCGCGCAAGGAGACGGCTATTTCCTTCCGCCCACCATCATTGCCGATGTGGATTCTAAAGCGCGCATCTTTCAAGAAGAGATCTTCGGGCCAGTGCTGGCGGTAACGCGCGCGCGCGATTTTCAACACGCGATCGATCTGGCCAACGACTCCGAATACGGCCTCACGGGCGCAGTATTTTCGAACGATCCTGAGCACCTGCGCCTGGCAAAAGAGCAGTTCCACGTGGGGAATCTGTATTTCAACCGCAAATGCACGGGCGCGATGGTAGGCGCGCATCCGTTCGGCGGCTTCAATATGTCGGGCACCGACTCGAAAGCCGGCGGACCGGATTACTTGCTGCTATTTTTACAGGCAAAATCGATTGCTAGAAAGCTGAGCTGACGCGGGCGAACGCGCGCGCGCCGGAACTATTTCAGCCTGTCGGCCACTTTGGCCAATGCGGCATTGGCGCAGGCGGCGTCCTTATCCCCACCCGGCGCGCCGCTGACGGCTACCGCGCCGATGGTCGCTTCCCCAACTTTGATGGGGACTCCGCCTTGCGCGTTGATCGTGCCGGGAATCGTGGCTGGGGGAGCCGCTGTTCCGGGCGGCGGCTGCTGAGCTGGTCCGGACGGCCGGTTATACAGCATGGTTGCGGTGGCTTTCATTTTGGCCACTTCCGTAGTCGATGCCGTGGCACCGTCGTCGCGCAGCATCGCCTTGGGGGCATTGAGCGCATCAACCACGAGCACGGTAACTTTGTAACCCTCCGCGCGGCACTTGGCCATCGCTTCCTGCGCGATCGCCTGAGCCACGTCAACCGTGAGTATTTTGGAATTGGGAAGCTGCGCGTGCGCATTGCCCGCAATCATGGCAACTGCCGCCCCAAGCAACGTCCATCTGGTAGATAACATCCTCCAACCCTCCTGAACGAGTGGAATCTCAGAAGTATTGTAGACCGTTCGCGGAAGCCTGGCTATCGGCAACCTGTTCGGTCCGCAGAATACTCGTGGGATCCAGCTAGAATAAAGTCTAGTGCCGGGGAAAACCTTCTATATCGAAACGTTTGGCTGCCAGATGAATGCGCACGACTCCGAAAAGGTCGTGGGGACGCTTCTGGCGGAGGGGTACACCCAGGTCGCGACGCCGGAAGAGGCGCACCTGGTGCTCTACAACACGTGCAGTATCCGCGATAAGGCCGAACAGAAAGTGTTTAGCCGCCTGCAGCAGTTCAAGCGTGAAGCGGGCAAGGGCAAGCTGTTTGGCGTATTGGGGTGTGTGGCGCAGCAGGAAGGCGAGAAGATTTTTGAGCGGGCGCCGCATGTCACCCTGGTGGCCGGCTCAGCCAGTTATACGAAATTGCCGCAACTGTTGGTGCAGCTCGAAGCGGGCAACCGCCGCGTTACCGGTCTGAGTCTGGATACCGATGAAACCTTCGATACGCCGTTTACGCGCCGCGACAATCCGCATCGGGCCTACATCACCATCATCGAAGGGTGCGATAAATCGTGCGCTTATTGCGTGGTGCCGTTCACACGCGGTCCGGAACGCAGCCGCACCGGGGAGAGCGTGATGGCCGAAGCGCGGCGCTTGGCGGAGCAAGGGTACACCGAAATTCAGTTGCTCGGACAAAACGTGAACAGTTACCGCGATCCTTCCGCGGCCGGATGGGATTTCGCGACGCTGCTGGCGCGCGTTGCGGAAATTCCGGGCATTCGCCGCGTGCGCTACACGACCTCGCATCCGCGCGATTTCGTGCGGGCGATCGTGGAGGCCATGGACGCGAATCCCGTGCTGTGCGACCACGTGCATTTGCCGGTGCAATCGGGTTCGAGCCGTGTGCTGGCGGCGATGGATCGCCTGTATACACGCGACCAATATCTGGAACGGATCGAGTTGCTAAAAACCGCCCGGCGCAGGTATTCCATCACCACCGATATCATTGTCGGCTTCCCCGGCGAAACGGAGGAGGATTTTGAGCGGACGCTCGATCTGTTGGATAAGGTTCAGTACGATTCGCTCTTCAGCTTCAAGTATTCGCCCCGTCCCAATACGGCCGCGCTGTCCATGCCCGATCGCGTCCCGGAAGAGGAAAAGCAAAGGCGTCTGGCGATTCTTCAGGAAAAACAGCGAGCCATTCAGATACGCCGCAATGCCGAGCTGATCGGAGAAGTGCGCGAGGTGCTGGTGGAGGGCCGCAACGTGCCGCTCGGCCAGTGGATCGGGCGCACATCGGACAACCGTACCCTGAATTTTACGCATTCGGAAACGGAGGGGCTGGTGGGCCGCTATCTGGATGTTCGCGTGACGCGCTCGGGACCTAATTCGCTCGTGGGTGAAGCGGTAGTATAGCTGCCAGTTATCAGTTATCAGTTTTCAGCGAGGGCTGGTAGCGGATCGCTGAAAGCGGACGGCTTCTTAACTGTGGTGTAATGAGGTCTGGGGGAGGGCGGTATGGAAGAGAAGGAATTGCTGCGGGAAACGGGGCGGTCCGGAGCGAGGCATTCGCCCTCCGAAGTCGAAATGAAGATTCGCGGGCTGATGATGGATCCGGTTACCAATATGCCGATTGTTATCCTGCGGGATATCAGTGGGAATACCGTGCTGCCGATCTGGGTGGGCGTGTACGAAGCCAATGCCATCGCTCTCGAAATCGAAAAAGTCACCACGCCGCGGCCGATGACGCATGACCTGATCAAGACACTTCTGCTTGGGTTTAACGCAGCCTTGCGCAAGGTCGTGGTGAGCGAATTAAAAGACGACACGTTTTACGCGGTCATCTGGCTGGATCGGGATGGGGAACTGATCTCGGTTGACTCGCGCCCGAGCGATGCGCTCGCGCTCGCGCTGCGCCTTGACTGCCCCATTTACGTCGAGGAGAGCGTGCTGAAATCGTCCAAGCTCGCGAACACCGTGTCCGATAAGGCGAATAACGAGGAGATTCGGCGCTGGCTCGAGGGCTTGAACAACGAGGATCTCGGTCCGTACAAGATGTAACTGTTCCGGGGACGCGCCTCGCGCGCACTGTGCATGACGGCTCGTTCCTTCCTTAGGAGCGGTTATCGTCGTGAAATGAGGTTCAGGCGCTTGCCAAGTTTGGCGCGCCCGTAATAAACTCTTCCGTCTTCGGCGCGGCGAAAGAGTGGCCCAGTGCTGCTCGGATGAAGTGACATTATTTGTGTTCCAGCAGGGCATCTGCTGGTACCGTTTGAATCTGCGGCCCATTGCCGTTGTCAGCGAGTATTCGTCTGGCCTCCCAGTCTGCAACCCGCGCCTCCTGCTTTTGTCCAATTCTCCGCATGATAGCTGCCTCGGCCAGCAGTATCGTTGCTGTCCTCGGGTTGTTTGGTCCGTAGTACCGTTCAGCGAGCTTATATCCGGCAGTGGCTGCGGTTTCTGCCGCGCCCTTCCGCGACAGACTCGCCAAAATAGAAGCAAGCGTGATGTCCGCCGCTGCCTCCATTGCAGGTTGCGGTTCCGGAAGCATCCTTAGCAATGCCAGAGATCGCTCAGCGTAGTGCAACGCCTCATTCGGGATTTTTCGCGATTCCAGGAAAGTCGCAAGATGCATATATCCGATAGCCAGGGCTGCTTCCGCGCCGTTGCTCAGTTCCCCAAGAATCGATAACGATTCGCGTTCCATTTTCTCGGCACGGTCTGGCTTCTTTTTATGCGCATAGACACACGCCATCAGGTCCAAAGCAAGCGCGCTGCTGTAATCCCTATGCATTGCCGGCCTATATTCGCGTGGCACGACGTTCCGTAGTATCTTCTCTGCGGTAGACGTCTGGCCGGATTCCAAGTACAATTCCGCCATTTGTAGATATAGCTCAGTTATTTGCCGGCCGTCTGGTCCACTAGTCTTCACAAGGATCGCAACAGCGTCTTGATATCTGCTTGCTGCCTTGTCCAAGAGGCCAAGATCAATATCTACGCTTGCAAGGTTTCCGAGTGCAGTGACCTGACTGTCGATTTGATCTGGTCTTTCCCCAGCCCCGCGAAGGGCCGTCTCGAATCGCTGCTCTGCTTCAACCAATCTCCCCTGGCTTTGCAACTGGCGCCCTTGCTTCAGGGCTTCGGACACATCGGACGCAGTCGCAGCCGCTGACAGTGCGGACGCTACGGCGATGAAAGCACACACTTTCCCTATGTGCATGACGACTCTTTCCTTCCTCGACAGCGGTTATCGTGGCTAAGTGAGGTTCACGCGTTTGTCAGGAATGCGAAGATGCAATTGACGTCAGCGTTGTTTTGCAATCACTCTACCTGCGCTATTCATAGCGCAACGATTGAACTGGGCTAATTTTTGCAGCACGACTGGCGGGCAGCCACACCGCGAGGAACGCGATCAGCGTCAACATAACCGGAATAGCCACAAACACCAGCGAATCGTGCGGCTTTACTCCAAACAGGAATGCCTGGATCACCTGTGCCAGTGCCCACGCTGCGGCCAGCCCGATCGCAATACCCGCGAGCGCCATTTCCATTCCCTGCCGCACCACCATATTGCGCACCTGGCTTCCCTGAGCGCCCAACGCAAGCCGGATACCGATCTCCTGGGTTCTCTGCGCCACGCTGTATGCCATCAATCCGTAGATTCCGATTGCCGCAAGCAGCAGAGCCATGGCTCCGAACACCGTCATCAGCAGCATATTGAAGCGCTGCCGCGCCGTGGAAAGCGCTACGATCTCGTCCATGGTACGGACTTGCGTCACGGGCAATCCGGTCACTTGTCTCAACTGCTCCTCAACCGCCCCCGCGAGCCTGTGCGGATCGCCTTGTGTGCGGGCTGCCCATGAAATAGAAACGATCGGCACGAAGAACGCGGTCGCTGCATCGGGCAGTTGAGACTGCGGAACATATATCGTCGGCCGTGGATCCACGTTCAGCGCGGCCCCGCGCACGTCGCCGGCGATCCCGATGATCTGCCGTGCCGGTTCATCCTTCATCGCTCGGTTGATCCCGCGCCCGATCAGTATCCGGTCCTGTAACGGATCGCCGTCCTTCCAAAACTGCTTGGCCATCGCTTCGTTGATGATCGCCACCGGCGTGGCTTTTTCATCGTCGAGTTCCGTGAATGCGCGCCCGCGTTTGACCGGAATGCGGAACACATCGAAGAATCCGGGCGCCACCGGCGACCAGCCGGCAGATCCGGTGAACAGCACCTGCGCAGGCGCACGGCCAACAATACTGAACGGAAAGCCAGCGCCTCCTTGGAGCGGCACCCAATATGCGGAAGTCGCCTTGAGAACGCCGGGCAAAGCGCGAATCCGTTCCAAAGAGTCTTTCACCGCTTGTGCTACACCTGCCGTCTCCTGATAATTCTCGCCAGTCATCAGGGTTCGCATGGTCAGCACATGGCTAGTGTCAAATCCGGGGTCTACCGCATATAGCGCTACGAAAGTTTTGACGAGCAATGCCGCACCCACCAGCAGCACCACCGCTAGGGCGACTTCGCTCAGCACCAGCGCCGACCTGGTCTTATTCTGGCCCAATCCGGTCCCCGATCTTCCGGTGCTCTCCTTGAGAGCGCCGCTCAAGTCCGCGCGCGAACTCTGTAATGCCGGAAATAATCCAAAAATAATACCGGTAGCAAACGATATGGCCAAGCCAAACGCTCCCAGGCGCCAATCGATCCAAAGCGCGATTCCATTTGTTCCGACGCGCGGCATGCCAGCGGTGTTCACCGCCAGCAGCGCACGAATACCGGCGTGTCCCAACGCCAATCCTACTGCGCCGCCCACAAACGAAAGCAGCAAGCTTTCGGTGAGCAGTTGGCGGATCACGCGGCCGCGTCCTGCGCCGATCGCCGCCCGAATGGCGATTTCGCGTTTCCGTCCCGTGGCCCGCACCAGCAGCAGATTGGCGACGTTCGCGCAGGCGATCAGCAACACCAGGCTTACCGCGCCTAACAGCACCCACAGCAGCGGCCGGGTGTTGCCAATCAAAGACTCCTTAAACGTCTCCACAGTAAATACATCTTTAGAACCCAAAGCCGCCGGGAATTTGGCTCTAAGTTGCGCTGTCGATGCAGACAGTGCCGCTTGGGCTTGTTGCAGCGTGACCCCTGGCTTCAACCGCGCGAGCACACTAAAATAATTGCCAGCATCATTGCTATTGGGATCAAGCTGAAAGGGCACAAATATTGCCGGCGCTGGTCCCCACTCCTCCCAGGCGCGATCGTATGCCACCACGCCGATGATCGTGTACGGATCGCCGTTTAGCCGAAGGCTTTTGCCCAGAACGTGCGGCTCGCTCAAGAACCGGTTAGTCCACATTTCCTGGCTGATCAGCACCACATGAGGCCCATGCGGCGAGTCTTCTTCTGGTGTAAACGTCCGGCCTCGAAGAATCGGTATGCCGAACGCACGGAAGGCATCTGCGGACACGCGCAAGCCCGAAAATTGCTCCTTGGCGTCACCGCCGGTGTAATTCATCAGCACCCCGCTGTAGGCGGAAACATCTTCGAAAACGTTCGACAGCGTTCTCCAGTACGCGTATTTCACCGGCGAAGCCGCGGAGCTCGCCGAGGTCTCACCCTTTTGATCCACGCTTTGCGTCATTAGCACGACGAAGCGGTCCGGATCCTGCACCGGGAGGGGCCGGAGCACGGCTGCGTTGACGACGGAAAAAATCGCCGAGGTGGCAGCGATTCCCAGCGCCAATGCCGCCACTGCGGTGGCTGTAAATCCCGGACTGCGCCGGAACATTCGGATTGCGTGCTTGATATCGACCCAAATATCTCTCATTTCACCGCCTCCCAAAATCGACCACGTCTCGCGTGTCCTCTCCTCGATCAGGAGCAGATTTCCGAGCTCGCGCCGCGCCGCCCACTTCGCCTCTTCCGCGGTCAGCCCTTCCGACTGGCGCTGGTCCGCCTCTTCTTCGAGATGGAACTGAATTTCGCGGTGCAGTTCTTCCTCTTTCGCGCGGCGGCCCCAAAACCATTTCAATTTGAACAAGAGACAGGTCATTGCTCATTAGCCGGGTTCAAAATCAACGCCACGGCTCGCGCGAACGCCGCCCATTTCGAGTGCTCTTCCGCAAGCTGTTTCCGCCCGGCAGCCGTGAGCTTGTAATATTTGGCACGCTTACCTTTGTCGGATGTCTCCCATGAGGCTGTAATCCATCCCTTCGTCTCCAAGCGGTGGAGCGCGGGATAGAGCGAGCCGGTTTCTACTTGCAGCAGGTCTTCAGATGTCCGCTGAATATATTTAGCGATGGCGTGTCCGTGGGCTTGTCCGATTCGCAGAGTCTGCAGAATGAGAAGGTCGAGGGTGCCTTGGAGCATTTCCAGGCGTGGAGGTTTCGAGTTCATTATGTAGACACTCTACTATGTACTGTGTAGATTGTCTACTAGAAATTGCGGTGGAAATTCAGGAGCAAGAGAAAGCTGGCAGTTTATTACCGCCCACTTTCCAGTTTTAGTATCCCCGTGTCAGAATTACCCGCCCTGTGTCTACCGGCCAACAGCCGGTGGTGTTTGCACCATTGATAAGAGCAGACAAATCAACACCAAAACAGCCAATCCGCCAGCGATCAGCATGTGGCGCCTCCCATCCTACCGAGGTAGTGCAACTGCGGTTCCGTTCGTTTCGCTTTTGGTGACCAAAATGAACGTGCGCCGATGTTTTATCATGAAAAGGCCCCACCCACCTGCTCGGAAATGCGCCAGTATTTGGAACAGGCGGCGAGGTGGCGTTTGATATAATCGCGACCCAGGAGGAAGGGATGAATTATCCTGCCACAGGGCTCCACCACGTTACGTCATGCGCGGGCGGAGCACAGGAAGATATCGATTTTTTTACGCAAGTGGTTGGACAGCGGATGATCAAGCAAACCATTCTGTTTGATGGCCGCTATGCCCACTATCATCTTTATTACGCCAATGCCAAGGCGGAGCCTGGCTCAGTTATGACCACGTTCCCGTACAAGCGGGTGAAGGGACGCAAAGGCTCGGGCCAGATTTCCGCTACCAGCTATACCGTGGCCAAGGGAACCCTTCCGTTCTGGGTGGATCACCTGAACCATCACAAAGTGAAGCACACCGGCATCCAAGAGCGCTTCGGGCAATCCTTCATTCGCTTCTCGCATCCCGCCGGTTTGGATTTTGAAGTAATGGAGGATAAGGAAGACAAGCGCGAAGGCTGGAGCACGCCCGAAATCCCGGGGGAAGTCTCTGTGAAGGGATTTCAAGGCGTGGTGTGTTCGGTGCGGGAAACGGCGGAAACGAAGCGGTTCTTTATCGACGCCCTGGGATTCCACGAGAGCGGCGTGGAAGGGAACTATCATCGGCTCGAGACCGGAAAAGGCGGCGCGGCGCGAACCATCACTCTGCTGCACGAGCCGGATCGTCCCGCCGGAAGCTGGACGTTTGGCGAGGGAACGCCCCATCACGTGGCGCTGAATGTGCCCGACGATGAGGCCCTGGCCGAGCAGAAAGGCATTTACGACGAGTTGGGATACACCGATTGTTCCGAAATTAAGGACCGCATGTATTTCCACTCGATTTATTGCCGGTGCCCGGGCGGAATCCTGGTGGAATGCGCGGCCACCGCGGCCGGCGGATTTGCTAAAGACGAGCCATTCGACAATCTGGGCGAAAAGCTGCTACTGCCGCCATGGTTCGAATCGCGGCGCGACGAAATTGTGGCCATGCTGGAGCCGATCCAGGTTCCCGAGTACAATGAGCCCGCGGTTGCCGCAGGCCCAGGCGGTGCACAGCCTTCGAAGCGTAAGGCGGATTTCGTACACGCTGATCAAGCCGCATCGCGGTGAACTTGCGCACCGATCCGGCGCCCCCACTGCTCGAATCCGGGGCGCCGAAAGGCCAGGCGAAGCTCGGTGGGATTCTACTGCACGGGCGCGACCGGAGCAGGGAAGAGAAGGTCGTGCTTGCCAGCAGTTTTGGTGTAGAGGGAATCCGCTGGCTGGCTCCGGCCGCGGATACAGGGAGCTGGTACCCGGGAAGGTTTTTCGATCCGCGTGCGGCCAATGAGCCATTTCTTACGCGAGCGATTGGCCAATGTGACCTGGTGGTAGAGGAAGCATCGGAGGAGGGGCGGCTCGGTCCGGAACGGCTGGTGATGGTAGGTTTCTCGCAGGGAGCTTGCCTGGCCCTCGAATATGCCTGGCGGCGCCCAGGCCGCTGCGGCGCATTCATCGTGCTGACCGGCGCTCTGATCGGCCCTCCCGATATGACGTGGCCTTCTTCTGGGCATGTGTTGGCGGGCACTCGTGTGCTGCTCACGGGAAGCGATGCCGACGACTGGATCAGCGAGGAGCAGACGCGGCATACCGCGCGAGTACTCGAGGACCTGGGAGCAGAGGTCCGGCTACATATTTACCGCGGGCGGCCGCATATTGTGACTGAAGACGAGATGGGCGAGGCGCGCACGTTTTTGAGAGGTTTGATTCCATGACATTTGAGCCGCCGGTGGGCGAATTCAATCTGAGCCGCCTGGAACGGGTGATTTATGGACCCGGGAAAGTCGCTGTTTTGAAAGACGAGATGGAACGGCGCAATTTGCAGCGCGCGCTGGTGGTGACCACGGACGTGGTGGCGGAGCTGCCAATCCTCAAGGATGTTACCGGAGCGCTCGGTTCACGGTGTGCCGGGGTCTTCGCCGGCGTGGTGATGCATGTTCCCCGCAAAACCACAGAGCTTTTGCAGAAGGAAATCGAGCGGGTGAATGCCGATTGCCTGGTGAGCTTCGGTGGGGGCAGCCCCATCGACTCCTCCAAAGTGGCCGCCTTCGGATTATTGCCGGGGCGCGAATTGATTCACATCGCGGTCCCTACCACGCTGTCCGCGGCTGAGTACACCTGGGCCGGCGGAGTGACAGACGAATCCACGCGCGTGAAGAGCGGGGTCTACGACCCGCGCGTGATGCCGCGCACGGTCATCAACGACCCGGCGCTTGCTCTCTCTACACCGGATTGGCTGTGGGTCACGACAGGAATGCGCGCGCTCGATCATGCCATCGAGTGCGCCTATGCAATCCGGCACCAGCCCATCAGCGACGCGCTCGCCAGCAAGTCGATCGCACTGATGACCGAGCATCTGCCCGCATCGATTCGTGCCCAGGAAAACGATCGCCTTGCCCACCGCGGGCATTGCCAAATGGCGGCCTGGTTCTCCATTTACGGCGCGATGAACACGCGCTTCGGCCTTTCGCATCTGCTGGGGCATCAGATCGGGCCACGATGGAACGTGCCACACGGGGTGACCTCCTGTATCACGCTACCGAACTCGATGCGCTTCATGGCGGAGATCGCCGCCGACCGGTTCGGTCCCATAGCGGAAGGCTACAGGATTCCGTTTGACCCGGCCAATCCCAAACCGGGGGCCCTGGCTTGCGCGGACCGCACCGCCCAGTTCATCGCGCAATTCGATGTGCCGAAAACGCTGCGCGCTGCCGGCGTGCCGCGCGACGAAATTGGCGAGATTGTGGCGCCCATCACGCGCGAACTGGAGCACATGGGCGTGGTGGACCGGCCGGTGGGTGAAAAAGAAGTTTTGGCGCTGCTGGAGTCGGTGTATTAGTTATCAGTTATCAGTTAGACGCTTTCGCGCAGGCGGTCTAGGAAATGAAACAGGAAAATGCCGACCACCGCGTTCAGCAGTCCGATAATCAGCTCGCGCTGGATTTCAAACATGAGTTGCTGGCCTAGTAGCGCGCGCGACATCACCCAGTAAAAAAACTGGTGAAAAACGAAGAAAAAGAAGGCCAGAAAGAGCCGCAGAAAGAGATTATCCACATCGAAGCGCACCCCTACAGAGGCGGCGAAATAACCCACCAGTGTATCCACGATGCCGTACATGCCCAGCGGGTTTTTGGAAAGCGAATCCTGGGCCAGGCCGACCAGGGCGCCGATCATCAGCCCGTGAATCTGGCTTCGCCGCATGAGGGCGAAGTACACCACCACCAGCAGCGGCATCTCCAGAAATCCGAGGAACTGAAAGAAGAGCGGAACGTAGACCTGAAACAGGATGGCAGCGAGCGGCACTGCCAGCATGACCCAGAAGCGAAACTTCGAGACCTGCCCTTCGCGCTGGCTGCTGAGGAGAATGCGTTCGCTGTCGGAATAATTCATTCGGAGTGAGGACGCTGAGCCACATCGTCGGTGACAGGCGCGGGGGGCTGTCCCGGAGCCGTAGGCTTGGCGCCGGGACTTGGAGACTGGGGACTTGGGGCCGGGGATTGGGGTTTCGGAGAAGGCGCTTGCGTCGCGGGAACTGGGTTTCCCAGTCCCTGATTCCTAGTCCCTAGTCCCTGGCTGGCAGTTCCCGGAGCGGTTGTTCCCGGCGGAGGCGGCTTCAAGTTGAAGTTTGCCGGCTTCTCTCCCACGCCGCCCTCTCCGAATTTGTGGTTTTGGGCGTCTCCAATGGCTTTGTACTGCGCGCGGAGTTTGTCCGCCGCGGTCCCGGCGGTGGGCGTTGCAGCCAGTGCCGGTTCATCACTGGATGAGGGGCCGGGTGCTATATAGACGGGCTGGTTGGCCAAAGGCTCGCTCGGAATTACCTGATGTACGCCCTCGATCACGATCAGCACATCTTCCAATCCCCGCTGAATGCCGCTTGGTTCGACGTAGATTTCCTGAAAGGGCTGGCCGGGGCGAACCACCTTGATGATGCCGACGGGCAATCCGCGCGGGAACACGCGGTCATCGCCCGAAGTATAAAACCAATCCCCCACCTGCAACTTTTCCTCGGGTGGAATGTAGTCAACTTTGCACATGGGCGTTCCTTGCCCCTTCAATGTGCCGCGCACCATGGTCTTCTGCGAAATCACACCCGCAGCAAAATCGGGATCGGTAATCAGCAGAACTTCGGAGGCCGTGGGATATGCCTCAATCACTTTGCCCACGATGCCATCCGGAGTGACCACCGCCATGCCGCGCTCTACGCCCGCAGACGATCCGCGATCCACGAAGACAACCTTCGCATTAGTGCCCGCGCCGGTGCCGATCACATCGGCGGCCAGAGTTTTGGAGGGCGTGCGCTCCTGGAACAAGGCGAGCGCCTTGGCCCGGTCGGCGGTGTTGAGCTCGTTCTTGAGGAAGTCGTTGTCCAACTTCAGCCGGTTGACTTCGCTTTGCAGCCGGACGTTTTCCGCGTGCGTGTCATGCAGCAGGACATAGTCGCGGAGAAAGCCGATGCTGCCGCCACGCAGCCATTCGGCCAGGCGCGCAGCCGGCGTCACAGCCGAAACGGTCCAGACACGGATCATGCGCACATCCTGGTCGTTTTTCACCTGCACGGCGAGCAGGACCAGTTGAGCGAAGATCACCAGCAGTAACACCGTAACATTGCGGTAACGGTTGAGAAAGGTTTCCATGCAATCACGGTTACCAGCTTGACGGCTGATCCCTCCGAGCTACTTTCAGTCTATCGAAATCTTTCGCAACAACCGGAAGTCGCTCAGCATGCGGCCGGTTCCGAGTACCACGGAAGCCAGCGGGTCATCGGCAATGGAAACCGGCAGGCCGGTTTCTTCGCGGATACGCTTATCGAGATTCTTCAGCAGCGCTCCGCCGCCGGTGAGTACGATGCCGCGGTCGCTAATATCGGCGCTCAACTCCGGCGGTGTACGCTCCAAGGCCACACGGATCGCATTCACGATAGTAGCGACGTTCTCCGACATCGCCTCGCGTATTTCACTGTCGTCAATGGTGATGGTTCGCGGAACGCCTTCGATGAGATTGCGGCCCTTGATCTCCATGGTGAGTGGCTTATCCAACGGGTAGGCCGACCCGATCTCGATTTTAATGGTTTCCGCCGTGCGCTCGCCGATCAACAGGTTGTATTTGCGCTTCAAAAATTGCATTACGGCGTCATCCATTTCGTTGCCCGCCACGCGGACGGAGCGGGAATAGACAATGCCCGAAAGGGAGATGACGGCGACATCGGTGGTACCGCCGCCGATATCGACCACCATGTTGCCGGAAGGCTCGGTGATCGGCAAGCCCGCGCCAATAGCGGCAACCATGGCCTGCTCCACCAGGTGCACTTCGCTGGCTTTGGCGCGGTAGGCCGAATCCATCACGGCACGCTTCTCCACCTGCGTAATTTCGCTGGGCACGCCGATTACGATGCGCGGGTGCACCAACATCTTGCGCCCGTGCGCCTTCTGAATAAAGTAATTCAGCATGCGCTCGGTGACTTTGAAATCGGCAATTACGCCGTCTTTCATGGGTTTAATCGCCACGATATTGCCGGGCGTGCGCCCCAGCATTTCTTTGGCTTCTTTGCCGACTGCCTCGACTTCCCCGGTGTTTTTATTGATGGCGACGATGGAGGGTTCGTTTACGACAATTCCTTTGCCCTTAGCGTAAACAAGGGTGTTCGCTGTGCCAAGGTCGATGGCCAGGTCGGACGAAAACAGGCTGAAAAGCGAGCGGAGATTCATTTATGTAAGAAGGTTCCTAACAAGGAAGAACGTGTGTGGAACCACGGGTGCAGAACCTTCCAGCATAGTACCACACGGCGGAATTCGGGGTAGGGATTATGGGATTGGGGATTAGGAGCGAGTAGCGAGTGGGATTCCGGCTTTATCACTGGCTGTCATCACATCCCAGCGAGAAACGCAACGCGCCGCAGATTTCCCGCATGCGTAAGGAACCCAGGCGCGCGACACGCTTCCCGAGGCGGCTTTGAGAGATGGTAACCGCGTTGTGTAGGTTCACAGCGCAGGGCCGCTTCATGCCGTCCTCCTCCGTTAGCAATACTTCGGAGGGAATCCCGCGGATGGTGGAAGTCACCGGAGCCACTGTTACGGTCGACAAGTAACCGATCGCGCTGTCACGGGTAAGGACGACCACCGGTCTGCTCTTGTCCGGCGGTGAAAACCGGTATAGCCGGATGTCGCCTCGAGCTATTCCGCCGGCCAAGCCGCTTCTCTCTCCCAATGTAGTATGTCATCCCGTTCGGCCGGTTGGTTCGAATAGCCCTCGCGGTCCCGGGCCTCCAACGCCCGGATCTCCAGTTTTCGCAGATGCTCTCGAAGGGCATCGCGTATTAAGGCGGAGCGGTTACGCTTCGTCCTTTGTGCAGCCCTGTCTGTGGCTCGCAGCAGCTTCGCGTCGATCACGACCTGTATGGTTTCCATGGTGTGGACTCTATTCAACAGTGTATTCCACAGGCGGCGGTATCACGTCCGATGCCCCGTACACACATGCGCCGCATGATACGCGCAATCCGATGAGACGGGGCAAGCATCGCAGAGCGGGCGGGTCCGCTTGCATAATTGCCTTCCGTGCCGCTGGATCAACAGGTAGGCGCGCTGGAGGACTGGAATCTGCGCTTGTAATTCTGCTTCAACGGCTTCCTGCGCGGCGCGATAACCGGCCGGACCGGGGCGCTCCTGTTTGCCATAGTGGCGTTCCAGCCGATCGAGAATTGCGGCGAGCTTCATTGGCCGGCACCGGCATCGGCCGCGCGTTCGAGCAGTCGCTCGGCGTTGAGCGCGCCCTCGGGTGTTTCTTCGTGCTTGAAGAAGAGGTACAAATCCCGCCCGGCGGCGAGCAGTTCCCGCGCACGTGCCGCGAATGCGTCAATATCCGTCTCCGTATAGTCGGGCTTTCGCAGGCGGTAATAGACGAAATCGGCAGTGATTACTTCCGGCACTTCCAGCTTCTCCGATTCCGCTACGCAGAGCGAGATATTCTGGCGGCGGAGTTCGTCATAAACTGCATCTGTGAGCCAGGATTCGTGCCGAAACTCGAAGGCGTAACGCGGTCCAACGGCTTCGCCTTGCGGCAGCAACGCCAGGTAATCGCGGAGCAACGCCGTATCACACTTCAATTGCGGCGGCAATTGGAAGAGGATCGGCCCCAGCCGCCGCGCGGTGCGCAGAGGGTCTATAGCTTTGAGAAAAGTTGCGGTTGCCTCCTCCGCATTTTTCAGGCGAAGGATATGGGTAATGCGCTGGTTGGCTTTTACGGCAAACAAGAAAC
>JASIAM010000097.1 GCA_030041985.1 Bryobacteraceae bacterium
CTTGGCGTCCGACGTGATCTGGTTTTTCTAGACCAAGTGGAGCCGGTAACCTCTCGTCCGGTCGAGAAGCAGGTGTACGGGATGTGCGGGATCCGGCTCTAGTTTGCGCCTGACGTTCTTGATTACAGTTCGAAGATTATGCGGGCCGCGCTTGGGATCGTGAGACCACAGGAGTTCCACCAGTCGTTCGCTCGGAACTGTGCGGTTCGCTTGTGCGCCTAACAGCGCGAGTAACTTGCATTCGATTTGGGTCAAGTTAATTCGCAAGCCATCTACCGTGATCATGTGTGCTTCCAAATCCACCTCCCGGCCGCCCACTGCAAAACGAATTGGTCGGGTAGGGATAACGCGTTCTCTGGAGTTGTTCGTTTCCGCGTTGCGCTTCGCCATCAGCGCTCTGTTCCGAAGAGGATTGATACTGCCGCTCATTGAGTCGCCGCGTGGAATCGAAGGCTTTCTCAACGAGAAGAGCATAAACGCCTGCGAATAAATGAGGCATGAAAACGTGCAACTGGTTAAGACGTACGCTGAAGCCAGACTGTCTTCGGTTATCGGTTTGTCTTCGAAGGGCATTTAGGCGGCGCCCAGAAAGGACCGCGAGAAGCGAGGAAGATGAAAAATTCTACTCCGGCGCCTTGTGAAGGACTGAGGGCGGTAAACATGGCCATCGCTAACTGGATCAAATCCGTCAGTGTCCAGATAGAGGACTCTTAAGCGAGGAATATAGGTCATCCCATATGAACGAGGCATGAAAAAGACATAAGGAAAGCGTGAAGATCTCCCGATAATCTTTTTATCGGGAGCATCAATCTTTCGATTTCGGCTTTTATGCGGTTTTCATGGGTTTCCCCGCATACTACCGGTGATTGGTTTGTCTTTGCCGCACAGGTGGCGGCACGTTGTTTCCTATAGGTGGTTTCGCGAGGAGATATGAAAGTTAATGGCAGTTGGAAGATGCGAGTGCCCCTGGTTGTGTGCGCGATGGTAGGACTGGCGGATTCGCCTGCCATCGCACAGCAATCGTCCGGTGTTAGCGACAAAGTGGCGACTCAGATTGCCCTAAGCAGACGTTCGTCCAGCCTGGGGTCGCTGCGTGGAGTCACTATGGAACCCGGTGGTTACTCTCTGGCTGCGGTCGATATCGTAATTGATAGCGTCTCAGGATCTGTGGAGCGTCGCTCGGTTAGCGACCAGGAAGGTGTCTTTCGCCTGGATGATCTTCCTGCCGGAACGTATCGCATTACTGCTTCGAAAGAGGGCTTCGTAGCTCCGGCGCCGGCCACTGTGGATGTGACTCAGAATCAGGTGGCTAACACGGATATCACGCTCGCAGCGGCGGCAACGGCGGCTGGACTGCCCGCAAGCGCTAAGGCCGACGCCGCTCCGCTCACAGAAAGAGAAAAGCAGCTTCTGGATCGTATCGACCGGCTGGAGAGCCGTTTGGCGGCAATGGAGGCGAAGGAACCACAGACAAGCGTATCGCAGACAGCGCCCGGGACTGCGCCAGCGCCGGCCGTGGTCTCTCCGTCCGCTCCAAAACCCGGCCCGGTACAGGTCGCGGGAGTAGCGCCGCCACCTCCGATAGCGCCGCCGCAGTCTACCGCTCCCGTGCAGATGGCCCAAGCTCAGACTGCACAATCGGGAAATCCAGGCGCCCCGGTCGTCGAGCCGGCGGCGCCGCCCGCTGTTGACCTGCAGACACCGTTCGCTGATTACGACTGGACTTGGTTGAATGGCAATCCGCGCAACAAGGACGTTGCCTTCGATTCGAAATTCTTCACTCCCGAAATTCGGGCGGACCTTACTTATACATACGATTTCAATCGTCCGATCGACGACTCCATGGGCGGATCGAGCGAACTATTCCGATCGAACGAGATTCAGTTGGAGCAGTTGGGCCTCGGCGGCGACTTCCACTGGGACAACGTTCGCGCCCGCTTCATGACTCAGTTCGGCGCGTACTCGACAGCGACCATCCGCAACGATCCGAGTTATGCAAAGGGCCAGTGGGATCTGGCTGACGCGGATCGGTATTTGGCCGAAGCCTATGGAGGATACCATTTGAACGTCATGCATGGGGTTAACATCGATGCGGGGATTTTCATGTCCTACATCGGACTGTTCAGTTACTACAATTTCGATAACTGGGCATACCAGCCGTCGTATGTTTCCTCCAACACGCCCTGGTTTTTCCAGGGGATCCGGATCCAGACATTCCCCACTCACCACCTGAAGCTGGAACCCTGGATCATCAATGGCTGGCAATCATACGCATCCGCTAATTCTCGAAAAGGCCTGGGGGGCCAGATTAAGTACACTCCATTTCCATGGTTGAATATCGTCTCTAATGAATACGGTCTCGGCCATGACGATTTGTACGCGCCGCATCGCGGCCGCATCCACACTGACAATAGCATCGAGGTCAAATACTACGACAAGCCGATGAAGTATATCGATAAGATGGCATTTTCATTCACCGGCGACTTGGGCTGTGAGTTCGGCGGCGGGGTGAGCTGCTACACGGATAAGAAGGGCGGCCCTAAACAAAGCTTTGTCGGCTTCATGGTCTACGATCGTACCTGGTGGGATCGCGATCTGTTCGCCTTCACTCTGGGCGGCGGCATGATCAACAATCCTGGCCGCTATCTCGTGCTGATTCCGCCAATCAATGGAGAAACCGCCGCCTCCGCCGCGATCAATTCGCCGTACCTTACATTCAACCCCGGGGACCCCTTCAAGGCTTGGGATGTATCCGGCACCTTCGATTACATGCCCCGGCAATGGCTGACGTTCCGTTTTGAAGGTGATTTCCGTCACGCGAATGTTCCATACTTCACGGGGCATAACGGCATAACGCCGCCACCCGGAACGAACAACGGCTTCCCGACCGAATACGCTTGTATGGACGGTACGCCGTCGCTGACGGCCACAGGTTGCGGCAACGATGGCGGCCTCTGGACCCCGGATCTTCGCAAACGGGAGTTCCTGCTCGACATCGACCTGCTTGTAAAGTTCTAGTCCGGATCGAGGAGACCAGCGATCATGCTCAGATTCCGAACAGTAATACTGACTTTCGGGGCGGTTTTAGGACTTGTCGGGTTGCGAACCAGTCGCAGATTAGGCCCGCTACGCCGGCGGTCGGGAAGTGAGAATGAGTGTACTGACTAAGCGGTACCAGATGAGCAGGCGCACACTGAAGCCTTTTTATTTGACTGGGATTTCTGCGGTCGTGCTGCTGGCCGCGGATCCCGGGTGGAAGACAAAGCCTACAGCTCAGTGGACCGAGCAGGACGCAATGGAGGTTCTAACTGCATCGCCTTGGGCAAGGACCATTACTGCGGGACTGGCTGGTCGGCAAAGCGAGGATGAGCTACGCGACGGCGGAAGAATGGGGCAGCCAACCGGGATAGGATACGATGGCGTCGATCCCAAAGGCTCCGGACCAAAATTGCCCACCAGCCTGAAGGACGTCGTTGTTCCGGCCCCCGACGGCGGCCGCAGTGTGCGTTCCCAGGTGCAAGGCCTGCCGGTGAGGCTGCGGTGGGAAAGCGCGTTGCCGGTGCAACTTGCGGAACTAAAAGCGCGGCAGAGCGATCCTCCTACGCTCGAAACCAACGGCTACCGCATCACCGTATATGGTTTGCCTGGGGGCTACTTTAAAGGGGATCCCAAGAAATTAGGATATGTCACAAAATAAATAGGACATTCACACGGGGCGCGGAAGGATGGTGTAGTTCCATTCGCCATGGAACGGATCTCGCTCCAGTCGGATTGCGGCAACCTCTTTATCGGAGATCTTGACTCCCTTCGGGTATTTGCCTGGATCGAGTTCAGCGCGGACCTTCAATCCGGTCCGCGTGGTAGTTCCC
>JASIAM010000098.1 GCA_030041985.1 Bryobacteraceae bacterium
CTGTTTCGCCCGCAGTGATGTCCGTGCCAGCAAACGACACGCCGCTGCCGGCGGTTACCGCTTTGCTGATGTGCAGACAGCTTCCGCGGATTTCCGTGTGCTCCACCATCACCACGGCATCAGCCCCGCGCGGCGCCATGCCCCCTGTCGCGATGAGTACCGCCAAACCGGGGTGAATTACCGTGGATGGCACCACCCCTGTATGAATCTCTTCCGCGCCAAGCTGCACCGTGCGGGGCGTCTCCTCGGATGCGCCAAAGGTGTCTTCCGCCATCACCGCGAAGCCATCCACGTTCGACCGGTCGAATGAGGGCACATCGACCGGCGACACGACATCTGCTGCCAGCACGAGGCCCAGCGCCGCATCGAGCGGGACTATCTCGCTACCGCGCGGAGTGCAGTCGACAGCCGCGCGGAATCGGCGCTCCGCTTCATCGCGATCGAGGACCTGAAGGAACTGCTCCTGCTCACGCATAGAGCCAAACTTCTACATTCGCGCCCGCGGCGAACCCCTCGCTATCGTCGCCTACGATTACGAAGCCATCGGCCCGCGTGGCCGATGACAAAACCGAAGCGCCTGCCGTAGCCAGAGGTTCCACCGTTCCATTTACTATTCTGACGCGCGCGTAATCCAAGCGCCCTATGGGTGAACTGATCTTCCGGTTCAATGCGCCGCGCATCGGCCGGTAAGGCCACTGCTTTGTCCGTCCCCCAAGCGCGCGTATGGCGCGGCCGGCAAAGAAATCGTAGGCGCACAGGCTTGAGACCGGATTGCCGGGAAGCAGAAAAACCAGCCGATGGCCCATGCGTCCCAGTCCCGTAGGACTGCTCGGCCGCATGGCGATTCCGTGCACCGCCAGTTCGCCATGCTGCGCTACCAATGTGGGAGCGAGATCTTCAATGCCCACGCTCGAACCGCCGGAGACGATAACAATATCGGCATCGGCCAAAAGGGCCTCGAGAATGGTACCGGCATCGTCGCGCACCAAACCGGGAAAATCGACTATGCCGCCATCGCGCTCAATCAGAGCCGCCAGCATAGGCCCATTGGCATCGGCAATCTGAAAGCCGCGCGGGCGCGAACCGGATGGCAGCAGTTCATTGCCAGTCACCACCAGGCGCACCCGCGGACGCCGGATCACCCGCGCCTCGCCGTGCCCGATGGAACTTAAGACGCCCAAATCCTGAGGGCGCAAGACGCGGCCCGCTTCGAACAGGGCCGTGCCCCGCACGATATCTTCACCACGCCTGCCAACATGTTTTCCCGGCGAAACCGCGGCCAGAGCGCTGATCCATGGTGCGCTGCCTTCGTTAGGCTCCGCTTCGATCCATTCGGCGGGCAACACCGCATCGGCGCCTGGCGGCATGGGGGCGCCGGTCATCACGCGAACGGCCTCTCGCGCGGAAACGGAGCCGGCAAAAGGGCAGCCCGGCATGGCATCGCCTATCACCGTCAACGGCATCCGGTTGTAGGCGGTCGCGCCTTCCGTGCTGTCCGCGGCCACTGCGTATCCGTCCATGGCCGCGCGGTCGAACCCCGGCACATCGACATCGCTGACCACCGGGGCTGCGAGCACGCGGCCGCCAGCCAGCCGCAACGGTACGTCTTCACTACCGAGTGGAGCGAGTTGCGCGTCCAGCCAGGCGAACGCCGCCGCCACCGTGTGCCGCTGTGCGAAGCCCCGCATCCGCACGTCGTCTGCTGCTCGCCCGGACGTGCGGATATGGGAGGTAATTTCGTCCACTTACGGCGCGGCTTTCTTTACCCGCGGCCGCAGAGCATCCGGAAGCTTGCGGAAGTCCGCCTCGGTCACCAGGGCCGGGGAGATAGGCGCGGGGCCGTTCTTTTCGAGCGACGCCGTTCCTGCGGGACTCAGCAAAAGCTCGAGGAATTTGATCGCATTCTCCTTGTTCGGGGCATCTTTCATCAATGTGATTCCCCAAGCGACCTGCGCGCCCGGCACAGCTATGGTTTTCGCGCTCCGTGGAGTCCCGAGGCCGGGCAGAACCACTACCGCGTGCTCCCTGTAGTAATTATCCTTCGCCCGATCTGACATATTGATCTCGTCAGGCAGATCGACGTAGCGATAATCAGGGTTATTGGCCGCAGTCGCGCGGGCATTGTGCTCGTAGCTGAATTGGAACTCGAACTGTTTGCCGATAACGGCGCCCGAATTCTGGCCCGGAATAATCAGGTGCTCCAGCAGGTTGTTATAAAGATTCGGAACTTTATAATATTCTTCCGCCAATTGAAAAATCATGGGAGCGCGATAGGCGCCCGGGTCCAGAAACCAGTTTCCGCCGCTAATGGCGACTCCCTTAGTGAGCAGGATCTCGTACCATTTTGCCACTGCTTTGGGAATGGAATCCGGAGGATGAAACGGCGCGCCGGGTTCAGCAATCGGAGGCAAGTTCTTTGCCGCGAGACCGCTCGCCGAATATGCCAGCACCATCCTGCCATGCGCAAACACGATATCGAAATCTGCATAACCCGCGGGTTTCATCAACAGATCGATATCCAGGTAGTCGGCCGGTGCGTAAAGATCGGCCATCTGGCCGCCCGCCGTAATCTGGCGCCCCGCGTCCACGCTGCCCATAGCCACATCCTTTACTTGTATGCCGGTTTGACAACTGAACGTGGTGATTAACGGCTGAAAGGCGCGCGTCAGACTGCCCGCGCGATAAATGACCAAATGCTGGCCCGAGGGCGGCGCGCAGTTGCTCTGGGCGGAGGCAACCGCCGGCAGAGCTAGCGCGAGAACCAGCATTACTTTTCTCGCCATACTTACTCCATGATAGCTTTCGAGACTGACTCGAAGGGTTTTCTAAAACGCGTACCGCATGGAGGCCGTAATGAGCCGCGGCTCTCCCAAGTGTGCCAGATAACTGCCTGTACTCTGGCCCGTAATGCTGCCGGGACCTAAAGTCGACCAGTAGTGCACATCCGTCGCATTGTTAACGGCCACGCGCCAGGTAGCCGGTCTTCCCTTGATCCTCGTGGTATATCGCACACCGAAATCAAAGGTATTGTACTGAGGCGTATACTCGCTGTTAATATCATCGATCGGCCGCCGGCCCACATGTTGCCAGTCGAAATTGAAAAACGTGCCGGTCAGAATCGGCAGACGATATTCAGCAAGAATATTGGACTTATAGTCTGGTATACCGACAAAGAGCTTGTCATTAGTCGCGGCAATGCCCGTATCGGTAAGCTTGGGATCCAGCACAGTAAGGCCGCCGCTTACCATCAGGCTTTCGAAGATGCGCCCCGAAAGCATCGCCTCCGCGCCGTAATTAACCTGATCGCCCGTGATTCTGTATTGTTCGCAATTTACCGTGCCGGACTGGGTGCCGCAAATCGGATTCACCACGCTGGTAACATAATTGGCAAAGGGCCTGTCGAGCCGGAACAGCGCAGTTGAGAAATTGATCTTCCGCAACTGCAGCTTGTAACCGATCTCCCCCTCCTTGCTACGGTACGGCGGCAGCGCCTGGTTGGCGTTGACAATGACCGTGCTGCCGCTATTGGCGCCCGCCACATCCGGCGCCTGCAGGCTGTCGGCAAACGTTCCGTAAATGGTCATATTAGCCCGCGGCTTATACATCATGCTGGCGGAAGGACTGACACCCTGATTGAGATAACCGCCGAGAGCGCTGGTTCTTTCGTAGTTAGTAGCCGACGTATCTGTGTAACTATCAGTCCAGGTCCAGTACTGGCTGACTGCTAATCTTACCAACCACTTAGAAGTGAGACTAATGGTGTCTCCCAAGTTGATACCTTGCTGCCGGATGATACTGGACACATAAATGCCGGTGGAAGGACTGGTCTTGGCGTAAGAGAAGAGTCCCGCCACCGGTTCCACAAAAATCAGCGGATCATCGATGTTCGCTTCGCAGATGCCTGCCGGCGTGTTCGATGTGCACAACGCCGTCTTCGCCGGGCTGGTGACCGGTGAATAAGACGCAAACCGGTAGCCCGAACTCCCGATCACGATATCGTGGTGGAACCGCCACGTCCGGAATCTGCCCGTCAGGTACGCGAGGTCACTGTCTACATGGAAGCGGGGAGCCAACGAAGAGAATGCGTTGGCCAGATATGTTTTGTAATCCCCCTGGTTGTCAGTGAGCTGGTTGACTGCCGTATTGATGTTCCGGTTCGAAAGCTGGTCGAGCGCTCCGATTACTAAGTGCCAGTTCGCGTTGAATTCATGCCTCACTCGCACTTCGCCAATCTTCGAAGTAAGATCCACGCCGGAAAACGACTGGCCGTAGCCGGGAGTGGTCGGATTGGGCGCATTTTCCGGAATCAGAATGCTCTTCGATCCGGGCGTGGAAAGCGGAGTCGCGGTGGGCGCGTAAGCGAACCAGCCGGGGTATCCGTGCTGGTACAGGTTGTAATAGCTGTAATTTCCTTCGATCACTGTATGGGCCGTAGGCCGCACATCCACCGCCCCTGAGGCCAATTGCCGCCGAAGCTGGCTCCCGGACACATAGCCATCGCCATCGCCTAGCAGCAGATTGGTCCGGTAGCCGAATATTTTGTTCGGCCCAAATCGCCCGCCCAGATCGGTATGAACGGTGCCAACGCTATTGCCCTCGTAATCTAACTCAACTTCCCCCGTCCTCTCCTCCGTGGGACGCTTGGTGACGAAGTTGAACATGCCCGATGGATTGGCCGGCCCGTAGACCGGACCTCCCAGCCCGTTCACGACCTCGACCTGTTCGTACTCTTCCAAGGCCGAGGGCGTCGTGACCGCGATCCCCATTCCATCCTTCATGTCGTTCTGCATGTTGCTGCCCTGCATTCCGCGCGTCTCCGGGCGCAGCACCTCCGGCCCTTGCATCTCCTGGAACGAGACTAGCGGCAAGTACTTCGCCGCTTCTTTGAAATTTCGCGATTGCGTGTCATCAATCAATTGGCGCGAAATTATGTTGACCGAATACGGGAGGTCGAGAATGGGCGTCGTGCCTAGCGCGCTTCCGGCGGCCACGTTATCCACGCGATAGGCGTTCTCCACGCTGCCCGCTGTAACATTCAGGGTTTGCGTGGTTCCCGCGAGCGTCAGGGAGAAGTCATACGTAACGGTCTGGCCAGCCGCCAGCATCAGTTGCGCACTCACGCCCTGGTTAAAGCCGGCAGCGTTCGCCTCGACCACATAAGCGCCGGGCGGAAGAGCCGGAAACGTGTACAAACCCTGGCTATCGCTGACAGCCGTAGCTGTGGCCTTAGTTTGCTGATTGGTAACCACCAGGCGCGCACCGGAAACCACTGCCTGGTCCGGATCTCTCACACTGCCCGTAATTTGTCCGGTATCTCCGGCGTTCTGCGCAAAAGCCGGAAGTGCCAGCAGAATACAGGCTATGGTCGTTTTGATGCGTGTGTAAATATGCATGTCTGCCGTGGAGGGTCAGGTTAACATCTCGAAGACCGTTCATTATACTTCACTTTGTCCTGCAAGAACGACACCTTGACTTCCTGCTTCTACCGCCTTAACGTGGGGACAACTTGCCTCCACGCCTTTTCGTTTATGGAACCCTGCGCCGCCTCTACGGGCATGAACGGCACGCTCTGCTGGAGCGCAACGCGATTTTCGAGGGAGAAGCAACGGTGCACGGCCAGCTTTTTAATCTCGGCAAATACCCCGGCCTGGTGCTCTCCGATGACCCGCAGGACCGCGTCCTGGGCGAATTGTACCGCATCGCTCCCGCACATTTTGCGGAAACCATGCGCGAACTGGATGACTACGAAGGCATCGCCCTGGCGAACCCGGAATACCGGCGCGAAGTCGTCACCGTTCACCTGGCAAACGGGCCGGCAATCGAGGCCTGGGCATATATACTGAATCGCGACCCGCGCCGCTATACCCGCATCGTTTCCGGAGCCTGGTGATTTAGCTCTTACTTTTCCGCACGGCCTCAGTTAGCTCGGGCACGATCTGGAATAGGTCACCGACAATTCCGTAGTCCGCAATTTCGAAAATCGGGGCGTTGGGATCTTTGTTGATCGCCACCACGGTTCGCGAACCCTTCATGCCGACCAGGTGCTGAATGGCTCCCGAGATGCCGATGGCGAGGTACATCTTGGGGGCAACGGTCTGGCCCGAACTGCCGACTTGGCGTTCCATGGGGAGCCAGCCGGAATCGCAGATCGGGCGCGAGGCCGCCAGTTCCGCGCCCATCGCTTCCGCCAGCTTCCGCACCAGCTCAATATTCTCGGCTTCCTTGATGCCACGGCCTACGGAAACGATCAGCTCAGCCGCTCCCAGATCCACCGCGCGCTGCGATTCGCGAAACAACTCCAGCGGCTTGGTGCGAATGGCCGCGGGCGCGAGCTCGGGCGTGAATTTCTCGAGCGTGGCGGAGCCTGAGACTACCTGGTCGGCACGGTAAGCGCCTGCCTGCAGCGAGGCGAAGTTCGGCGCCGGGGAGGCGAAGCGGTAATCGGCGCTTACCTTCCCCTGGAATAGCGGCCGTATCAGCGTCAGCTTCCCGTCCGCGATGCGGTGCGCCACGACGTCGCTGATGGCTACGCGGTCCAGCGAAGTGGCCAGCTTGGGAAGAAAATCGCGCACCTGGTAGCTGTGCGGAAACAGCACCAGCGTGGGCTTCGCGCGCTCCACCAGTTGGCGGAGAGCGGCGGAATACCCGTCCGGCGTGTAGTTATCGAGTAAGGGGTGCTCGACCAGATAAGCCTTCGCGAGTTGCTTGGAACATAGCTCCGACGCCAGGCCCTCAACGCCCGAACCTACCACGGCGGCGCTCGCCTCCAGATTTAATTCGCGCGCCAACTGCTGGGCCGCGGCCAGCGTTTCCCAGGACATGCGGTTCCACGCCGGCGCGCCCTCGGCCGATTTGCGCTGTTCGACAACCGCCAGGATACTCATAGAACCCGCGCCTCAAACCGCAGCTTCTCCACCAGTTGCGCGGCCGCTTCTTTCGGGCTGCCCTCAAATAATTGCGTGTGCTTGCTGCGCTCCGGCAGGTAAACCCGCTCGATCACAATACCCGCGGAGCCAGGTGTAATCTTCAGCCCGCTCGCTGTGAGGCGTTTCACTTCTTTCGTTTTCGCTTTCTTGATGCCCATCAGAGTGGCATAGCGCAGGCGGTTGATGCCTGATTGAATCGTCAGCAGCGCGGGCAAAGGCATTTCCACATGTTGGAACCAGCCCTCTTCCAGTTCACGCTTCACGCGGATGGAGCCGTTCTGCTTCTCCACCTGCATAATGATTGTGGCGTGCGGCAGACCCAGCAGTTCCGCCAGAACCACTCCTGTTTGCCCATAGCCTAAATCGTCCGACTGCAGTCCGGTAAGGATCAAGTCCGCAGCCTCCGGCTGGAGTGCCGCGGCCAGCAATCGCGCGGTGCCCAGCAAATCAAAAGCGCCCAGGTTTTCCTCCTCGATGTGGATGGCGCGGTCGGCTCCCTTGGCCAACGCCTCACGCACGGTTTGCGACGCGCGCGCCGGCCCCGCGCACAGCGCTACCACTTCGCCGCCATGCTTCTCTTTAAGCTGGAGCGCCTCTTCGAGCGCGTAGGCGTCGGGTTCATTGATCTCGTAGGTCAGGTCGTTTTCTTCGATCCACTTGCCCGCGGAGGAAACCCGCAACGTGAAGTCACGGGCAGGAACTTGTTTGATACACACGACGATCTTCATGCTGGATGATTCACTCCCTGTACCGCTTAAACACCAGGCAGCCATTGGTGCCACCGAAGCCGAAGCTGTTGGAGAGGGCATATTCAATGCCCATCGGACGCGCCTGATCGGGCACATAATCCAGATCGCAGACAGGATCGGGATTTTCCAGGTTAATCGTGGGAGGCGCGATCTGATCGCGAATCGCCAGCACGGTGATGCCCGCTTCCAGGCCGCCGGCGCCGCCCAGCAAATGGCCGGTCATGGACTTGGTGGAACTGACTGCCAGCTTCGCCGCGTGCTCGCCGAAGGCGCGCTTGATGGCCTCGGTTTCAATGCGGTCCCCCACCTCGGTGGAAGTGCCGTGCGCATTCACATATTGCACCTGCTCGGGGCGCAGGCCGGCATCGCGCAGCGCGTTGCGCATTACGCGATACGCTCCGTCACCATCGCTGGGCGGCGCGGTGACATGAAAGGCATCGGCGGTCGCTCCATATCCGACCAGCTCCGCCAGAATGCGCGCGTTGCGGCGGCGGGCCGACGCCAGTTCTTCGAGAATCAGAATTCCTGCGCCTTCGCCGACGACGAAACCATCGCGGTCCCGGTCCCACGGACGGGAGGCGCGCTCCGGCTCGTTGTTGCGTGTGGAAAGCGCCCGCATCGCTGCAAACCCGCCAATCCCCATAGGCGTAATGCACGCCTCCGTTCCCCCGCAAATCATGGCATCGGCATCGCCGCGCTGAATCATCCGAAAGGAATCGCCGATAGAATGCGCGCTGGTGGTGCAGGCGGTAGCGGTTGCCGAGTTCGGCCCTTTCGCCCCCGTCCGAATCGAGACGAACCCCGAGGCCAAGTTGATGATCGTGGCGGTGATGAAAAACGGTGAGATCCGGCGCGGTCCCTGCTCCAGCAAGGTCTGATGCTCACGTTCGATCACCTCGAATCCGCCGATACCGCTGCCGATGTACACGCCCACCTGCTCGTCATTCTCGGGCGTGATACGCAAACCGGAGTTGCTCAGGGCGCAATCCGCCGCGGCAATCGCGAACTGGATGAATCGCCCCATTTTCTTGATCTCTTTTTTCTCGATATACTGCGCCGGATCGAAGCCCTTCACCTCCCCGGCAATCCGGCAGGAAAAGGCGGCCGCATCAAACTGCGTAATGGGGCCTATGCCCGAGCTGGCCATGCGCAGCCCCTCCCAGGACACTTCGGTCCCCACGCCGAGCGGAGACAACAAGCCGACGCCTGTAACTACGACTCTTCGCGACAAAACAAGCTCCCTGGAAATAAAAAAGGAAGTTACTTCTTGCTGGAAACCCGGTTCTGGATGTAATCGATGGAGTCTTTGACCGTGATGATCTTCTCAGCATCTTCGTCGGGGATTTCGATTTCGAAGGCTTCCTCGAAAGCCATCACTAATTCCACGATGTCCAGCGAATCGGCGCCCAGATCATCCACAAAAGAGGCGTTGTCATCCACCTGGCTCTCATCTACCCCGAGCTGCTCCACAATAATTTGCTTCACCTTCTGCGCAACGTCCATGCACTTCCTCCTGGGGAATCTGCAAACCCGTTGATTTTAACCGGCTTTCCGAGCATTGGCAAGTAAGCAAACAGCGCCGGCCGTTCGACGAGCAGGAATACCCTCATTCTGACATGCCGGGATGTCCCGCGGGGCCCTTCGAATTCGGTCAGGCCTATTACGGAACTCCAAATGACCCCTTGCTATCATCGAAACCGCATGTCCGTTATCGATTTCCTATTTGGGCGGCCGCTGGCTTCCTATGAGGAACAAAGCGAATCGATTGACGCTGCAAAAGGCATCCCCATCTTCGGCCTGGACGCTTTGGGATCTGCCGCCTATGGCCCGGAAGCTGCCCTCACCCTGCTCATCCCGCTCGGCTTGGCGGGCGTCCACTACATCGTTCCCATCAGCATCAGCATTATCGTGCTGCTGGCGATTGTCTGCTTTTCGTATTTGCAAACCATTCCCGCGTATCCTGCGGGCGGCGGCTCCTATACCGTCGCCAGCGAGAATCTCGGGCCGAACCTCGGCCTGCTGGCTGCGGCCGCCCTGATGATCGACTATGTGCTGGTAGTAGCGGTCGGCATCTCGGCCGGCATCGGGGCCTTGATTTCGGCTTTGCCAACCTGGGAGCCCTATACGCTGCCGCTGTGCATGGGCACGTTGCTGATCATTACGGTGATCAATTTGCGCGGCGTTAGCGAAACCGGAGCAATCTTTCTGTTTCCTACCTACCTGTTCGTCGGCTCTCTTTTCGGCGCCATCGCTATCGGACTAGGGAAAACGATACTGGCCGGCGGGCACCCCATGCCGGTCATCGCTCCTCATAAGCTGCCGGCGGTTACCGAATCCGCGGGCCTGTGGCTCCTGTTGAAATCCTTCTCCAGCGGCTGCACCGCCATGACCGGAGTGGAAGCCGTCAGTAACGGTGTGCAAGCATTTCGCGAACCGCGGGCGAAGCATGCGCAAATCACCCTCGCAACCATCATCGGCATACTCATTGTGATGTTGGCCGGCATCGCTATTCTTTGCCGCGCCTATCACATCGGCGCAACGCCACCCGGCCAAAGCGGCTACCAAAGCGTGCTTTCCCAGCTTGTCAGCGCGGTGACGGGCCGCGGATGGTTTTACTACACCAGTATCGCCTCCGTGTTGATCGTGCTCGTTCTGCAAGCTAACACGGCATTTGCCGATTTCCCGCGTGTTTGCCGCGCGGTTGCTCAAAACGGCTACCTGCCGCGCGCTTTCGCCAACCGCGGCCGCCGTCTCGTCTACACGCATGGAATTTATGCTCTCGTCATCCTGGCCGGAGCCATTCTGGCGCTGTTTGGCGGCGTTACCGACCGGCTCATTCCCCTCTTCGCCATTGGCGCTTTTCTGGCGTTCACGCTCTCACAGGCGGGAATGGTCCTGCACTGGAAGCGCGTAGGAGGCCGCCACGCCCGCCACAGCATGTTCATCAACGGCGCAGGCGCCATCGCTACGGCAGCCACCACCGTAGTGGTTATGGTCTCCAAGTTTGCCGAAGGCGCGTGGGTCACGGTCCTGATGATTCCCGCGCTGGTCGCCTTAATGAAAAACGTACGCGGCCACTACGACCGCCTGCTGAACGAAATCAGCAGCAAAGATCCCCTGCCAACCTCCGGCTTCCGTGCGCCCGTTGTGGTGGTGCCCATGGACAATTGGACGCTGATCTCCCAAAAAGCACTGCGCTTTGCCCTGACTCTTTCCGATGAAGTGATCGGCGTCCACGTAGCATCGAGCGAGGAACCAAGCGCTATAAAAGAAGATTGGCCCCGGTTAGTCGAACAGCCGGCCCGCGCGGCCGGACTGCCGGTGCCCAAGCTCGAGGTCCTGCAATCCCCGTATCGCTACGTGATTGGGCCCCTGCTCGAATTTGTCCTGGAAGTAGAACGCCGGTATCAGGACCGCACCATCGCCGTGGTAATGCCAAGCCTGGTGGAAGCCCACTGGTACCACAGCTTTCTGCATAACCAGAGAGCCGAGTTGCTCACCGCCCTGCTGCTGTTCCGTGGCGGCGACCGCATCGTGATTGTGAACATTCCCTGGCGTTCCCACGTGGATTCTTAGCCCGGCCAAAACAGGCCGATAGGGGGGCTTGCGCTCCGCACGCCCACACTATATCTTTATTCCAAGGATTCGGAGGCATCGCCATGAGCTTGTCCACTATAGGAACTGCCAAACCCACTTGGGGGCTATGGTGGGGTTTGCCTCTAATGCTTGGTCTCGCGTGGGTGGCGCCCAACTCCTCTATCCAAGCTGCGGCGAGCACCGCTTCCGTCTCTGACGCTGCCAGGGCCGATGATCTGCCAGCCGTCCGTAATCTGATCAAGGAACACGCGGATGTGAATACGCCCGCCAATGACGGTGCTTCCGCGTTATTGTGGGCGGCCTATCACTCCGATCTCGAAATGGCAAAGGCGCTTCTGGCGGCGGGAGCCGCGGTGGACGCCGCCAACCATTACGGCGTTACTCCGCTTCTCCAGGCGAGCCGCAACGGCAATGCCGAAATCATGCGGGCATTGCTCGATGCGGGAGCCGATCCGACGCGCTGGCACCCCGAGGGCGAAACGCCGCTCATGGCTGCGGCGCGCACAGGCCGCGTGGACGCGGTCCAATTACTGCTTTCGAAAGGCGCATTCGTCAACGCCGCGGATCCGTTTCAGGAAGAAACCGCGTTAATGTGGGCGTCCGCCGAAGGTCACCTGGAGGTTGTGAAAGCCCTTCTGTCCGCCGGCGCCGATCCTAACCTGAAAGCCCATGTCTCCACGATCACCGAGCGCAAAGACGCGGACCATCCTTCCGGTGGCTTCACGGCACTGATGTTCGCCGTTCGCAACGGGCACGAAGATGTCGTCAGGGCGCTGATTGCGGGCGGCGCCGATGTGAAGGCGGCCAATGCCGATGGCGCGACCGCTGCCATCGTAGCGATTGTGAATGACCGTTTCGATCTGGCTAAAGAGTTGTATGACCTTGGCGCCGACCCCAACGACGGATCTTTGTACTTCGCCGTCGACTTGCATGACGGCACGAAGGACATGCGGGCGCATGACGGTTCGCGCCTGCAGCCTAGTCATCCGAACAACCTCACATCACTAACTCTGGTGAAAGTGCTGCTCGATCTCGGCGCGGACGTGAACAAGCCATTCATCGGCGCACTGCACTCGACCACCTATTGCTGCGGCGCCAATATCAACAGCTCGCCGTTCTACCGCGCCGCCACGGCAGCCGACGTGGAGGTTTTGAAGCTGCTGCTGGCTCATGGCGCGCAGATCGAATGGAGCCCGAGCGAGATCAAGCCCAAGGACGGCAAAAAGCTCTCCCCCGGCGCGAACGCCAACGTCGGCCGGACGCCTTTAATGGCCGCAATCAAAAATGGCGGCATGGGCGCGCCGATCGCCGGAGGTCCCGGGTTCACCCGGACGATACCCCCGCCATTTCGCGAACCCGGCAGCCGCGATCGGCTCGAAGCCATCAAATTGCTACTGGCGGCCGGGGCCAATCCGAACGCCAAGGCTCCCGACGGCTCGACACCGCTCCACCAGGCCGTCGACGAACAGCAAGTGGGAATCATCCGTGCGCTCGCCGCGGCTGGCGGGAAGCTGGACGCGGTCAATAAGGAAAATCTGACGCCCTTGCTTCTGGCCGAAAAGCCGAAAAAACCGGGAAATGCCGATATGGGTGATCAGGACGTGTGGCATTACCCCAAAGATTCGCAAGCGCAAGTCGTCGCGGCCCTGCGCGAGCTAATGCACCTTGGTCCGAACGATCCGGCCCCGCAGCCTCCGCCTCTGCCGGCTAAGAAGGAAGAGAGCAAGGCTGCCAAAGCACCAGCGGCGGGCGCACAATGAAAAGCACCATGGCGAAGTTTGTAATTACCGGAGTGTTCGTTTATCTGTCCACGTCTGCGCTCTCCCTGGCGCAGACCCCGGACGCAGACAAATACCGTGCTTTGGTGAACAAATATTGCATCGCCTGCCACAACAAACGCGCGGCCAATCCAGCGGAGGATCCGGTCAATCTGGAGCCGGCGGTTTTTGACGACCTGTTGGGCCACGCAGCGACTTTCGAAAGAGTCATTCGGAAGCTGAGTGTGCGAGCGATGCCACCTCCCGGGATGCCCCGTCCCACGGAGGCCGAATACGCAGGCTTCACGAATTGGCTCGCCACATCGATCGATCGTGCCTGGGAAGGCCACAGTACTCCAGGCCGCTACGTGGTGCATCGGCTGAATCGCGCCGAATACAAGAACACGATCCGTGACTTGTTTGATATCGATCTCGATGTAAGCGATCTGCTCCCGACCGATGGCGCCGAGTTCGGATTCGACAACATCGCGACGTCGCTGAAAACTTCGCCGCTGCTCCTCGAAGGGTATGTGAACGCCGCCGAGCGGGTCAGTGCGATGGCCGTGGGCGATCCCAAGGTCAGCCCCGGAACCGTCGAGCATTCGATCAGCCGCGAATTCAGCCAAAACGGGTACATTGACGGCTTGCCGCTCGGCACCGTTGGCGGCACTGTAGTCCACTATGTTTTTCCGGCTGACGCCGAATATAAACTGTCCGGCCGCCTGGTCCGGGGTGTGCAGGAAGGCTACGCCGGCGTAGAAGGAAATGACACGCCCTACACCTTCGTAATCACCGTGGATGGCGCCGAAGTGTATTCGGCTCCGATCGGCGGTCCCAAGGATGACGAGATCCAGGCGGCCGACCTGGCAGCGGCGCAGCCCATTATCGACAAAAGAATGACGGGACGCGCGCGGATCACTGCCGGCCCTCACGATGTTGGCTTTACCTGGAAGGAGCGGCCCCAACAGTTGCAAGATGTTTGGGAGCCCTCGCGGCGCGATAGCCAGGAAGTCCACATGGTTGGGGGTATGCCGAAGCTGAGATCTGTATTCATCGACGGTCCCTACAACGTGCGCGGTGTTAGCGAGAGTCCTAGCCGGAAGCGGCTTTTCGTCTGCCATCCTGCCTCCACCGCCGACGAGACCGCCTGCGCGGCCAAGATCCTGACAAATCTCGCGCGCCGCGCTTATCGCCGTCCCGTCACCCCCGATGATGTTGCTGCGCCGCTGTCGTTTTATAAGCGGGCACGCCAGGAGCACGAAGGAAAGCCCGGGGGCAATTTCGACGACGGAATTCGTGCCGGCGTCGCGCGCGTGCTTTCCAGCCCCTACTTTCTGTATCGAATCGAGAGAGATCCGGCCGATGCCCGCCCGGGCGTCGCGCATCCGGTCAGTGAAGTCGAGCTTGCCTCGCGCCTGTCGTTCTTCTTGTGGAGCAGCATCCCGGATGAAAAACTGTTAGATCTCGCAGAAGCGGGGCGGCTGCGGGCGCCCGGCGTGCTCATCGGGCAGGTGGACCGCATGCTTAAGGATGATCGCTCCGATGCCCTGGTACAGAATTTCACGGGGCAATGGTTGCAATTGCGCAATCTGGAAGCGAAGGCCGTTCCGGACATACTGATGTTCCCCGATTTCGACGACAATATGCGCAAGGGGTTCCGCAAAGAAACCGAAATGTTCTTCGGATACATTCTGCGCGACGACCGGAGCACACTCGATCTCTTGAACGCGGATTACACTTTCGTCGATGAGCAACTCGCCAGGCACTACGGCATTCCGGGCGTTTACGGCCCCCAATTTCGGAAGGTCAAGATCCCCGATCCCAACCGCCGCGGCCTGCTTGGGCAGGGGAGCATCCTTTCGCTCACTTCCGTCGCCACGAGAACCTCACCGGTTTACCGTGGAAAATACGTGCTGAGCGTCTTCCTGAACACGCCCCCGCCTCAGCCTCCGCCGAATGTTCCCTCGCTCGAAGAAAGCAACAAGGGAAAGCCAACCGCCGCCAAGACGGTGCGCGCGCAACTGGAACTTCATCGGAGCAACCCGGCCTGTGCGTCTTGCCATAAAGTGATCGATCCCGCGGGCTTCGCGCTTGAAAACTTCGATTCGGTAGGGCGTTGGCGAGACAAAGGCCCCGATGGCGCGCCGCTCGATGTGGCCGGCACGCTCGCGGACGGATCGCAGATCAACGGTCCGGCGGCGCTGCGGGAGGCGATTGCGGGCAGGCCCAACGCTTTCGTTACGGTCATTACCGAAAAAATGCTGACATATGCGCTGGGCCGGGGGCTGGAGCCTGCGGACATGCCGGTGGTTCGCAAGATCGTGAGGAAGGCCGCGCAGAACGATTACCGCCTCTCCTCCGTTGTCATGGGAATTGTGGAGAGCGCGCCGTTTCAAATGCGCACCAAATTGGAACCGGTTGAAAGCGCCAGCGTGCGCGCAGCCGATACCGTAAAAGTTGTAAGATCTACAGCAGGGAGTAGGCCATGATCATTACGAAGAAGCATCTTTCCCGTCGCACCTTCATGCGCAGCGCCATGGGCGCTACCGTCGCACTACCATTTCTCGACGCCATGATCCCGGCGCTCTCCGCGGCCCCCAGGTCGCCGTTCCGCTTCGGCGCGGTCTATTTCCCGTGCGGCGTGTGGCCCGATACCTGGCATCCTGACAAGGAGGGGAGCGATTTTGCGTTCAAGCCGGTAATGCAGCCGCTGGAGCCGTTCCGCGATCAACTCGTCACGATCAGCAAGATGAAGGCGCCCTGGGGCGAGTCGGTGCATCTCGGCGCCAGTTCGGCCTTCCTGAATGGTCTTGGGCCGGCTGTCGACCGCGATGGCCGAGGGGATGCTTTCGGAAAAATCCAATCGAAGAAAACCATCGACCAGTTCATCGCGGATCGAGTAGCTGACGATACGCCTCTGCGGTCGATCGAAGTTGGCACTGAGGACATGGGCACTGCCGTTGGGGCGTGCGACGGCTTCGCCTGCACGTTCTTCAACACGCTTGCCTGGCGCGATGATCTTAGCCCGCTGCCAGTGGGCATCAATCCGCGTGTCACGTTCGAACGGATGTTTGGCGAGACCGATTCGAAGGAACGCCGCTTTGCGCGCCTCAAGGAGAAGGAGAGCCTGCTCGACTCGGTGACCGAGGAAACCGCAAAACTGAAGCGCTCGCTAGGGGCGCCCGACCGGGCCATCCTCGACGAGTATCTCGGCAACATCCGCGAGGTAGAGCAGCAGCTTGACCGGATGGAAAGCCGTCTTGCGACGATCACCGGCAATCCGGAAGCCCCGGTCGGCATGCCGGATGCGTTCGACGATCACATGAATATCACCTACAGCCTGATGCATCTGGCATATCAAGGCGACATCAGCCGTGTCTTCACGTTCATGACCGGCCATGAAGCGAGCGATCGCGCGTACACGCACATCGGCATCCCCGAGCAGCACCACACCATCTCGCATCATGGGAACGACCCGGAAAAACTCGCGAAATACGCTAAGATCGCCACCTACCAGATCCAGAAGTTCGCAGACTTCCTCGATAAACTTAAGGCGACGAAAGAGGGCGACGGGACACTGCTCGATCACGCAGTTCTATATTGGGGCAGCGGTATGAGCAACGGCAACGCGCATGATCGGCACAATCCACCTGCAGTGATCGTGGGCGGCGGTTGCGGCCGGATCAAAGGCAACCGGCACATTGTCGCGAAGGATACGCCAACCTCGAACCTGTTGCTGGCGCTGGCGCACACCGGTGGCGTGGAGATCGATAGCCTCCCGGCGAGTACTGGCAGAATCGATCTGTAAAAAGCGGTGACAGTTTTGTAGCGCTGGCGGTCTCCGCCGCCGGCGCTTTCGGCTACATCCATCACGGGCACTTCTGCGCTACGCGGTTCACCGCCGTCACATTGATGCCATCCACGCCGCCAGCGCCAATCAGTAGTCCATTCACCGCGACGCGCGAGCCTGTCAAAGCATCCAGGCGAGTCACGACAAACTTGAGCGCCATGGTACGCTTGCCGAGCGGCCTTGTGGCATCTTCCCCGGCCGGGGGGACGCGTTCCGCGCGCTCCGGTGTTGTAGCGTTAGTGACTACCCAGTCCGTTCCGCTTCGAGTCAGACAGCCGACCACGCGAACCAGCGCGTTCGCCGGGAGTTCTGTGCTTCCGTCCTTCGGGACAATCTGCACATCGCCAATCGTATTTTGCCCAAGCTCGGTATTCCCCGCCGGAAAGCCATTGGATTTCAGCATGACCGCGACGATATCCCGGTAAGTGGCTTCATCGAGCGAACCCGGGTTGCCGTTCGGCATGTTGCTCCTGACGAATTCGAGCAGTTCGCCGACGGTTTTTTGAGAAAAGCTCTTCCAAAACGCTTCGCCCACCAGCGGCGCTTTACCGTCCGCGGCGAGCGCATGGCAACCCGAGCACTTTTGGCCGAAGGCCGTTACTCCGCGCGCGGCTTGAGCTTCTGTGTACACGCCGTCCCAGACAGTTCGCCGCGCAGTGCTGGTCTGCGCATTCACAAAACCGGCCGTCGCCGATGCGACGAATAAAAGGCAAGTGAGCGGCAACCGCGGCACGGAAGTACGTGATGCCTGGCCCAAGCTCTGCATCCCGTGATCGTCCCAGGTAATCAGAGCCATGTCAACCCGTGATCCGGAAGAGTTCCCGTAGACAGGAGACGGCCGGCTGTCGCGGGCCATCAATTGTGCGGCGCAGGCTCGGAATTGGGGGCTGCCGGCTGCGGTGATGGTTCCTCCGCCGGCGGCGGCTTCGGAGGCGCGGGTTTACAGACGCCAATGTTCACGGCGAAAGAGGCAACCGCATTCCAGCGCTGCCCTTCGCGATGCTCCATGCGAAACGATTGGGTTGGCCGATCCGCACGCACGCGCCAATCGCTGTTGGTTTCTTCGGGCCGATTCAGACGCAGCGGTTGGTTGCTAAGCTGCTTGACGTTCCAACTGTGCCCGCCGTCGGGCGACACATACAGCGCGAAGCGCTCATCAGCGCTGCCTTCCCCGCGATCAATGATCAGACTGCCCTCATTTTTCGTGCTGAAGAAAAATTGCTGGATGGATCCCGGCTCGGTTTCGTCCGAAATCGCCTGCTGCTGCCAGTGTGCGCCGCCATCCATTGTGAGCAGAAAAAAAGGATCTTGCGGAAGAGGCGAAAGCGCCTCGCCACTTACCCAACCGTTGCTGACGTCGATGAACTGAATGTGGTCCAGGCCCGCGCCCCGAATGCGCTCGTACGCTTCGTGCCAAGTTTTACCGTCATCGTCGCTGGCCAGCAGCACCGAGTACAGAGTTACGGCCTCGGCGTGAATATTTCCGGCAAGGAAGAGCTTGTTGCCCGCGGGTTCGGCGGCTGTAGCTTCGAAGTACGCAGGACAGGGATCCTGCTCGCTACAACTCATACCAGCCCAGGCCATATCGTCTTCTGTGCAGCGGAAAGGCAACGTCATAGGCTTGCCCTGGTTCTCGAGCATCTGCGGTGTGTTGCCTTCCGCTTGCACTTGTTGCCCGGCCAGCGGCAAAGAAGGCCCGCTCAGGACCGCGCCTAATACCAGTAGCCCACCAAATCTCATATAACCAGTCTACGGACCGTTTAGCTCAAAATGGCTACCTGCGATACAGTAACTTCCGTTTCCCAGGTGCCGTCTTTATCAACAAATCCCCGTTACGACAGCGGGCGCACTCACCCCTATCACCCAAACTTGCGCCCGCTTTTTAAAAGTCGTTTTAAAAGGGTCATTCCTCCAACAAATTCTCAAATAGCATCGTACTCAAGTACCGTTCCGCGGCATCGGGAAGCACTGTGACAATTACTTTACCTGCAAATGCGGAATCTTTGCCCAGGCGAACCGCCGCAGCGGTTGCGGCGCCAGACGAAATTCCCGCAAGAATGCCCTCTTCTTTCGCAAGCCGCCGCGCCATTTCGAGGGATTCTTCATTGGAAACCTGTTCCACACGATCGACTACAGAAAGATCCAGGGTGTCGGGTATGAAACCCGCGCCAATCCCCTGAATCGGATGCGGGCCGGGCCGCAAAGGTTGTCCGGCCAAATACTGAGTGATCACAGGGCTTTTGGACGGTTCCACGGCCACGGAAATTATTTTTTTGCCTGCTGGGCCCTTGATGTAACGGGAAACACCGGTAATGGTGCCGCCGGTTCCAATACCGGAAACGAAAGCATCGATGGTTCCCTCGGTATCCTCCCAAATCTCGGGGCCGGTAGTACGAAAGTGGATCTCCGGGTTGGCCGGGTTCTTGAATTGCTGCAGCATCAGATAATGCTCGGGATCGGCTGCCACGATTTGCTCCGCCTTGGTAATCGACCCCGCCATGCCCAACGCGCCATCGGTGAGGACGAGATTGGCTCCCAAAGCCTTGAGCACTTTGCGCCGCTCGACAGAGAAGGTCTCGGGCATGGTCAACGTGATGGCATAGCCTCGCGCGGCGGCTACGAAAGCCAATGCGATTCCCGTATTGCCGCTGGTGGGTTCGATCAACTCCTTTCCCGGAGTGAGCGTGCCGCGCTTCTCGGCATCCCACACCATGGATGCGCCAATGCGGCACTTCACAGAAAAGGCAGGATTGCGGCCTTCGATTTTTGCCAGGATCGCCGCCCGGCCGCCATCCGTTACGCGGTTTAAGCGAACGAGTGGCGTGCGCCCAATGCTAAAGGTATTATCATCGTAGATTCGCAAAATCAGATCTCCCAGTTCATCACGTATTTGTTCTGCTTTTCCGTCCACCCACGTAGGATATCGCCGAAACTGGTCTTGTCGAGGATCTCCGAGACAGCGTCATCCACGCGCTCCCAAAGATCGGCAAACGGATCATCCGTTCCGCGGCGGGAACGCTTCCGCTCGGGCCGCGTTGCGCGATGCTGGCCTTCGACGAAGCGCAACACATCGCCCACGATGAGCGAATCGGCTGGCCGGGCGAGCAGATAGCCTCCCTCGGCTCCGCGGCGCGATATGACGTAACCGCCCTGTTTCAAACTGGCCAGGATCAATTCCAGAAACTTCTGGGGGATCTTCTGCCGGCGGGCGATGTCGGCAATTTTCACCGGTTCTCCCGGTTTCTGAACGGCCAGGTCAATCAATGCGTGAAGGGCATACTGGCCCTTAACCGAAATGTTCATTCAGCACTGGACGGGAATTCCCACCATCCAAGTAGAGATTGTAGGGTACGGTGGCCTGCCGCGCAAGGAACTTCAGTCGTCAGTTTTCAGTACGGGCAAGCTGGCTGTTAACTGATAACTAAAAACTCAGCCCCGGGCGTTCCCGAAAATCGCCATCAATTCCTGCGGTGGAACCACTTCGAGTTGAGCATAGGTGCAGTCGGAGGGGCGCTTATCCGTGCGCCATCTGCGAAACTGCGCCATGTGGCGGAAACGGCCGCCCTGCATGTGCTCATAAGCGACTTCCACCACCAGCTCCGGACGCAGAGGCTCCCACGATAAATCTTTGCCTTGGCTCCAGCGGCTCTGGCCTCCCGGCATACGATGCAATTCGCCGGCAGCAGGATCGTGCCCAGCCCAGGCTTTCCAGGGATGATGAGCAAGCGCGTTCTCGCGATACGGCGCGAGGAAGTCTACCAGCTCTTTGCGTTTTTCCATCGTGAAGCTTGCGCAAACACCCACATGTTCGAGTGCTCCCGATTCACTAAACAGACCGAGCAGCAGCGAGCCAATCGCTGCGCGCTCGGGAGCCTTGTGCCAGCGGAAGCCGGCCACTACGCAATCGCAATCGCGTTCATGCTTTACCTTGAGCATCACCCGCTTGTCCGGTTCATAGGCCCCCAGAACGGGCTTAGCCATGACACCATCGAAACCTGCGCCTTCAAAGCGCGCAAACCAATCCGCGGCGACCTGCGTTTCCCGCGTGGCCGGCGTGAGATGCAGCGGCGGCCTGGCCGTAGCCAGTAACTGCTCCAGTTGGCGGCGGCGGTTTTCAAAAGGCTCGCTGCGCCAATCGCGCGATCCTTCGCACAGCAGGTCGAAGAACACCACCGATGCGGGCGTACGCTCGGCAAGCAACTTCACGCGCGAGGCCGCCGGATGCAGCCGCAACTGCAGCGCATCAAAATCGAGCCGGCCATTTTTCGCAATTACGATTTCACCATCCAGCACGCAGCGCGCGGGCAACTGCGCATGCAGCGGATCGAGCAGTTCTGGAAAATACCGGTTCAGCGGCTTCTCATCGCGGCTTTGAATCAACAATTCGCCTTCATCGCGGAAGATCAAGGCGCGAAAACCATCCCATTTGGGTTCGTAGATGCAATCCCCTCCCTCCGGTAATTGTTCGACTCTCTTCGAAAGCATCGGAAGCACCGGCGGGTTCACGGCAAGCTGCACGGCAAGGGTATCGGAAAGGTGTTCTAATGCAGAACACCTTTCTAGAGACTAGTTGCTGTTAGAGTCATCCCGGCGCTTAAGCGTCGGCCGTTCGTCGGAATCCGATGGTGCGTTCCCGTCATCTGCCGTACCAGTACTAGTCCCAGAGGTGCCTGCGCGGCGCAGCCGGGGCCTGTTGGGATCCTCGTTGTTGTCGATCTTGCGGTGGTTATGAAGCATCGCCAGGCGCGCTTTCACATCGTTAAATTCCGAAGTATTTACTACGTACTCGGGCCGGGGTTTCAGTATCTTTTCGATCTCTTCCTGCGATGCCTTGATGCGGTCGTCGGTCATCGGGTGCGTGGAGAACATCTTGCTAACCGTACCCGGCTTTTTCTTCTCCATGGACTCGATCTTTTCGAAGAAATCGACGAACGAATTGGGGTCGTAACCGGTCTTGTACATGTACTGCAGCCCGTAGAAGTCGGCTTCCTTCTCCATAGTCCGGGAAAATTTGAGGAATCCCATTGGGATCAACAGGTTGGCGCCTTGCAAAGCACCATAACCCGCCATGGAATAAGGCACCGCTATACTGGCCACAATCATGCCAATCTGCGCGAGTTCGCCCCTGGTAGCCTGCTTGGTGCCGTGGCGTAGGGCAACGTGGGCGATTTCATGCGCCATCACACCCGCCAACTCCGATTCACTATCAGCTTTGAGGATCAGTCCGGAATTTACAAAAAAGAAGCCTCCGGGCAGCGCGAAGGCATTTACCTCTTCCGTATCCAGCACTTTAATGGTGAAGGGCACCTTGGCATCGGAATTCCGCACCAGGTTTTGACCCACCCGGTTCACGTATTCGGCGATTACCGGGTCATCAATAACCTTCGCCTGACGCTCCACTTCCTGGGCCAGTTGTTTGCCCAGCGCAATCTCCTTCTCAATCGAGTAGAAGTTTACGCCCCCGCCAACGTCGCGATTCCCGATCTCGTCGGGATCATTCTTTTTGTCATCCCCAAAACTACGTACGTTCAGTAAGCTGAGTGAGGCCAGCAATGCTAGCGGAAGAGCAAAACGGCAGTTCATCCGAAACTCCCTTAGCAACACTATACGCCAATTACGGGTGGGCGGTGTGGCCACACTGTTAAACGTCGCGCCCAGGACCCAGGTTTCAGTTTCTTAATTTACCGGCCCCGAAACAGAGCAAACCATGACTCGCGCTAGAACTGGTGCTCGCCTGCCGTGATGGTTTTTTCTTCGTCCCGGCTCTTTTCCGGGCTTGCCGGCCAAGACACTGCCTCATGGGTTCTCGCTGCCAGGTAATCCTTCAAAGTATCCGCGTAAATCTGAATACCCTTGCGGGAGTACCGGAGGAAACCCTTCTGCCTCAGATAGTTCATTTGAAACGTTACGATTTCCCTGGAAGTGCCAACATATTCAGAAATCACCTGATGTGTCAGCGCCGGTATCTTGACCGACCCGTCTTCCGAGCTGGCTCCCAGCCGGTCAGCGAACCGCAACAGGGACCGCACTACCCTTTCGGGCGTTTTGTCCAGGGAGAAACTCTGCAGCCGGTCCTCAAAATCCAGCGTCCGTTTGACCAGCATTTGCAGCAACGCGATACCCAGGCGGGGTTGCCGTTCTACCTGTTCTTCGATCTCCGTTCCTGTCCAGGACATTAAAGTGACGTTATCCAGGGCCATCGCCCGCTCGGCGGATTGGCCCGCTCCCAAAAGTGAGCTTTCCCCAAAAAAGTCATCGGTGGTAAAAATATCCACAACGGTTTGACTGCCGTCTTCAAGCGGTATCGCCACTTTCACCCTTCCCTGCACCACCAGGTGCAGACCCTTGGAAGGCTCATTTTCGTCGAAAATGATTTGTCCTCTGCGATAATCGGTTACACCCTTACGGGGTAGGTACATCAGGGCGTCTTCAATTTCCCTGATTATTTGTTTTGCGCCATTTGGCATGTCTCACTCCAGATAATGCGCTCGGTCGCCCGAAGCCTAGGCCTTCGGCTACTCGAAGTTGTCAGTGGCGCAAGTGAATGGGGAGCGTCCTATCAACGAAGAGCGTTCCCGGGAAACTGAGGATTCTGTTACCTTTCGGATCCGTGCGACTTTCTGCGTCTACTTATTAGCCTACCGCCATAGTGGTGTAGAAATCATCAACACCAAATGTATGTTCTGTGCGTCAGTGAACATTTAGTTAGATTTCTCTCAATCGGCCTGGAGAGCGCGGTTTTGATCCAGGCCGATTTCTTGCGAAGCGCCCGTTGACATTGTTAGTGCCGCTGCGATATATATGACTACAACATATGTCAGTCATAGACTCCGAGGAAAATGCCCGTAAAAAAGGCAGCGCCGAACTGTTGGTGCTCGCGCAGCTTGAAGGCAGGCCGCGGCATGGCTATGAGATCGGCGTCGAAATCGAGCGGCGAAGCGAAGGCGCTGTTTCTTTTCAAATCGCTTCGCTCTATCCCGTGCTCTACCGGCTCGAACGCAAAGGCCTCATCGCGGGCCAATGGGTGGAACGCGCGGGTCAGCGCCGCCGGCGTTACTACAAGCTCACTCCCGCGGGCCGCAAAATATTGGCGGAACAGCGCCGCGATTGGAGCGCCTTCCTGACTGCCCTTCAGCGCGCCGCGGGCCTGGAACATGCCTGATTTTCGCCAATACGTGCGACAGCATCTTCCGCCGCTGGGCATTCCGGCGCGCGCGAAGCAGAAATCGTGGAGGAACTGGCGCTCGATTTCGAGGAAAATTACGAGCGCGCGCTTCGCTGCGGCCTCACTCCAGAAGAAGCGTGGAAAGCGGTAACCGAAAATCAGCCCTCCTGGAGCGAACTGGCGGCGGAATTCCACTCCGTGTACGGCGAACCACAGCCCGTCCGGCCCAAGGTAACCAGGAAAGCCACCATGTTCAGTCGCGTTTGCGACGGCATCTGGCGCGATCTTCGCTACGGGATGCGCCAGTTATACAAAAGCCCCGCGTTCACCATCATCGCGGTGCTGATGCTGGCCCTGGGCATCGGAGCCAATACCGCGATTTTCAGTCTGCTTCACGCCATCCTGCTGCGCTCGCTCCCCGTGCGCCAGCCGGAACAACTGGTTTTCTTCGGTAAAGCCTCGGCGGAAGGCGACACGCCGTTCCTGCCGCATCACAGCACGGAAGTGTTCTCCTATCCGTTCTTTCGCGAGTTCCAACGAACCAACCGGGTGTTTTCCGAAGTCGCCGCCATCCAAAGTTTCCTGGTGACCGCTCATGGCCGCGTGGCGCATGGCGCAGAACTGGAAAAACTGGATGTGGAGTTGGTCTCCGGCAACTATTTCCACACGCTCGGGGTGAACGCCATCCGCGGCCGCCTGCTCTCCACCGCAGAGGACCAGACACCGGGAGGCCAACCACTAGCCGTGGCCAGCTATTCATGGTGGCAGGAGCGCTTTTCTAAGGATCCCGCGATCGCCGGCAAGACGATCATTATCGGGTCAACCGTCTATACCGTAATTGGTGTTGCCCCGCCGGGATTTTTCGGGGTGACCGTGGGCCAGTCTCCCGACCTCTGGATTCCTCTGACCATGCAGAAAGAGATTCTTCCCGATCGCAGTGGCCTGGATCAGAACCTATTTCAGTGCTTGCACCTGATCGGCCGGCTGAAACTGGATATTGCCATCGGCCAGGCCCAAGCTAACACCAACGTGCTCTTCCGCCAGATTCTGCGCAGCTATCTCGGCCCGCAGCCAACACGCCAAGAACTGGATAGCATCCGGCACGCCTTTGTCGAACTCACGCCGGCGGCTACTGGCCGCTCGAATTTACGCCAACAATTCTCCGCCCCGCTCGAGATCCTGATGATGGTGGTCGCGCTGGTCCTCCTGATCGCTTGCGCCAATGTCGCGAACCTTTTGCTCGCGCGCGCCGCCGTGCGCCAGCGCGAAATTGCCGTACGCATGTCTTTGGGCGCTGCGCGGCCTCGCCTGATTCGCCAGCTACTCGCGGAAAGCGGACTCCTTGGAGTCACCGGCGCTGTTCTCGGAGTGCTGTTGGCCTGGGGTGCGAGCCGTCTCCTGGTCGCCATGGTATCGGCTGGTTCCACGCGCGTGCCGCTCGAAGTTTCACCCGATGCGCCGGTGCTTGGTTTCACCATCATTGTCACCCTCGTGACCGTACTCTTATTTGGAACCGTCCCCGCCGTGCGTGCCACCGCTCTGGAGTTGGCGCCATCGCTCCGGGGAGGCCGCGGGATCAGCGCCAACGCGGCCCGCACCTGGTTCACTCGTGCGCTGGTTGTTGGCCAAGTCGCCCTGTCACTCGTGCTGCTTTCCGGCGCCGGTCTGTTTCTGCGCAGCCTCTCCAATCTGTTAGATGTGAGTGTGGGTTTCGACCGGCAAAACGTCCTCCGCATGCACATCGATCCTGCTGCCGCCGGTTATCATACCGATCAGCGCCTGGAATCGCTGATGGAGCGCATCGAAGAGCGCGTACGTCCGTTATCCGGAGTCGAAGCCGCCAGCTTCGCCAGATCGGTGTTCGATGGAGGAGGATGGTCCGAGGACGACGTGAACGTGCCTGGGCGCCCCGCCCGAGAACACGACCGCGCAGTGGATTTCAACGATGTAGGACCTGAGTATTTCTACGTCATGCGAATGCCCATCGTATTGGGCCGTGCCTTGAGCCCGCGCGACAACGCCGCTTCGCCCAAAGTGGCTGTCATCAACCAGACTATGGCGGCGATTTACTTCCCCGGCGGCTCCTCGCTGGGCCGCACTTTCAGCGTGGGTGACGGTCCCGAGTTGCAAAACATCCAGGTCGCCGGCGTCGTGAAAGATGCCAAGTACATGGATTTGGAGGAGCAACAGATGCCGGCGGCCTTCTTTCCGCACGCGCAGCATTTCGACGACGAGTATCTCCGCAATTTCGTGGTTCGCTATCGCGGCGATCCCGCCTTCGTCGTTCCCGCCATCCGGAAAGCCATCAGCGATATCGACCCTGACCTCCCCGTG
>JASIAM010000009.1 GCA_030041985.1 Bryobacteraceae bacterium
ATGCGTCTCGACTATCTCTACGCACGCCGCAATCCCCAAATTGTGCCGTGGGAAGATGCCGCCAGTGCCGCGCCCGTCCGGCCGCAACCGGAGCCGATGAAGCTTCCGCTTGCCCTGCCGCCACTAAAATTGTCACCGCGCCCGCCAAAAGCCGCATCTGCCAAAGTCAACGGCGTTGCCCCATCCCCGCTGCATCATGCCGGCGCGCCACCAGTTCCCGTCCCACTGCCCCACACCGCAGCCCTCGCCGATCATCCCGAGCCACTCGCGAGCCCACAGCCGCACACCGCAGCCGCACTGGCTGATCGCGCTGAACCCGTGTTTCCCGCTGCCTCGGCTGCCGTGATGCAAGAATACTTCAAGGGCATGCAAGCCTTTCTGGATGTCGAAACGCAGGTGATGAGCGCTTTTCTCAATCGCTCGCGTACTGCCCAGAATGCCAACGGCGCTCTCTCCGTGCCGTCCCGCGATTTTCCGCTGCTGGGCGCCATTAGATCCCTCGTGCCTTTCGAAGAACTAACCGCAGTTCGCCAGGTAAGCCCCCAAAACGACCTTTTTCTGCGCGACCACGCTCTGGGCGGCCCCATATCGCTCACCTGGCCGGACCTCAGGCCGCTTACCGTCGTGCCGCTGACGATGAGCATGGAGATATTGGCTGAGGCTGCGGCCGCCATCATGCCCGGGAAACTGCTCATCGGGATGCGCGACATTCGGGCGCACCAGTGGATCCAGGTGGACGACACCCCAGTCGATCTCGAAATCTCTGCCCGGCGCTTGGCCCATCCGCCAACCGAAGTGTCCGTCCAGGTGCGCCAAGGCGCGGTCCCGGTGATCGAAGGCATCATGATCTTCGGGGACGATTACCCCACGTCGCCCGCCGCATCTGTTGTTCCGCTCCAGGCCGAGCGCACCTCGCGCCTCGCCTCCACCAAACTCTACGATGGCGGCCTCATGTTTCACGGCCCCTCGTTTCAGGCGGTCGCGGGCGTAGAGCGATCCGGACAGAACGGAGTGATCGCCCGGCTTCTTACCCTCCCGGCCGGGAATCTCTTCCGGTCCACAGCGAACCCGCAATTTGTCACCGACCCCGTAGTGCTCGATGCCGCCGGCCAGCTTGTCGGCTTTTGGGCCGCTGAATACCTCTCGCGCGGTTTCGTCGTTTTCCCATACCATCTCGAAAAATTGCGCATCTACGGAACGAACCCAATGGCCGGAGCGCAGCTCTCCTGCCGCGTTACCCTTCAATTAATAAGGAACGAAGCCATTCGGTCCGACATCGAAATCGGCGGAATTGACGGTAAAGTATGGATGCAATTGGAAGGCTGGATGGATCGCCGGTTTGATCCGCCGCCCCGGTTCCACCGCGCCTGGACCGCCCCGCGCGAACATATAATGAGCGAGCCTTGGCCGGCGCCGCTTTCGGCCCTCCCGGCTTCGGATGCTCTCGAATGCTACCGGCTGGAGCCGCTCTTCGAGCCGGGTGTGACGCTCTGGAGGGAGCTTTGGGCTTCTCTCATCCTCTCCCGGCGGGAACGAAGCCATTTTGCGGAGCTCGGCGAGCCGGAGCACCTCCAACTGGATTGGCTGCGGGGCCGCACCGTCGCCAAAGATGCGATCCGCAGTTTTCTGCGGAAACACCACGATCTGGATCTCCTGCCCGCGGATATCGAAATCTCCGAAGACGCGGAAGGCAGACTCATCGGCGCCGGACCCTGGACCGCGCGGCTGCGCGTTCCGCCGCAAGTATTCCTGGCCCAAACGGAAAAAATGGCAGTAGCAGTGGCGGGCAATGGCAGTACCGGGCAGCGTGTTGGCATCGATATACAAACCCTGCGCGAACCCGAGCCGGACCGGGAAGTGTCTGGTTTGAACCCCGGGGAACAGCAACTCCTCGGCGCCGTGCCTGCCTCCATTCGCCCGGAGTGGAACCTGCGCTTCGCGTGTGCGAAAAATGCCGCTGCCAAGGCGCTCGGCCCGGTCCGAATCCACGCCTTCGATCCGCAAACCGGCATGGTGGAAGCCGTGTGCGAAACATCCGGTGAGAAACTCATGGCCTCGACGGCGCGGGAAGGCGCATGTATAGTCGCTATCACCTTTTACCAAAAGAGAACATCATGACGGCCGTTACGCAAGAAGTCATTCTGAACGACGTACTCAAGCTGCTCAACGAACTGGCTCGCGATTGGGAGTACTCCGGGGAGATCACGCCCGATACCTGGCTCTTCGCCGATTTGGGTTTCGAGTCGATTGATGCCGTAGTCCTGGCTTCTTTTGTGCAGGAACATTACGGACGGCCGTTTCCCTTTCCGCAGCTTCTCGCTGATATCGGCCAGAGACCCGTCAGAGATCTGCGCATCAGCGAACTGGTCTTGTTCATCCAGCAGCACCTCAACGGCTCTGCCGCGGGAGCATAGCTATGGGCCGGCGCGTTCTGCTGATCGGCTTGGACGGGGCAACCTTTTCCATCCTCGATCCTTTGATGGAGGATGGTGTCATGCCTGGCCTACAGCGCCTGATCGCTTCCGGCGCCCGGAGCGAGCTGACCTCTGTCGTACCAGCGCTGACGCCGCCTGCCTGGACTTCTCTGATGACCGGCCGCAGCCCCGGCAATCACGGGATTTTCGATTTCCTGCGGTTCGATCTTCGCTCCGGCCAGCCCCAGCTTCGTGTCCTCAATTCCGATGACGTGGCGTGTCCCACGATCTGGTCAATCCTCTCGCGCCACGGCCTCACCAGCACCGTACTGAACTTTCCCATGACATTTCCCGCACGCGGCATCTCCGGCAGCGTGGTTCCCGGCTGGGTGCCCTGGCGGCATCTTCGCCTCGCGTGTTATCCCAAATCGCTGTACGCGCGGCTCACAGAGGCATTGCCGCAATTCAATCCCCGCGAACTGGCGATGGATATGTCCCTCGAGGAACGGGCGCTGGAAGGCTGCACGCGGGAGGAAGACTACGAGCACTTGATCGAGCTTCACATCCGCAGAGAGCGCCAGTGGTTCCAGGTTCTCACTCACCTCATGCGCGAGCAGCCGTCCGATCTGACCGCCGTTCTCTTCGATGGCGTCGACAAGCTGCAGCACTTTTGTTGGCGCTTCCTGGACCGCGCGATTTTTTCGGCGTCCCCCTCGGCGTTTTCCTCAACGTGGGAGAGCCGTGTACGCGGTTGGTGCCTCGAATACTTCCGCGAAATCGACCGGTTCCTGGTGGAAATTGCCGCCATGGCAGGAGCGGACACCTCCGTGATCATCGCTTCGGACCATGGCTTCGGCCCGACCGTGGAAGTCTTCTACCTGAATGAATGGCTCCATCGCAACGGTTATCTGGTCTGGGCTGATGCCGCCAATGTGGAGCAGAAGCACGCCGAGACTCTGGGTTTGGGAACCATGGCGCGGCGCTTTTACGAGATCGATTGGTCTAAGACTACGGCATATTGCCCCACACCTAGCGGCAACGGCATCTACATTACTCCGCCCAGCGCCGGCGCCGGCGGAATTCCTGCCGAGCGCTACCAGAGCTTCCGCCGGGAGCTGATGGAAGCGCTGCTCCGATTCACGGACCCCGCAACGGGCGAGCCTGTCGTCAAGCGAATCTGGACTCAGGAAGAAGCATTCACGGGCACCCACATGGCCGCCGCACCCGATTTGACACTGATCCTCAGGGACGGCGGGCTGGTTTCCATCCTGCCTTCCGATGTGCTCCTGAAACCGCGTCCGGAACCTGCCGGCGCGCATCGCCCCAACGGTGTTTTCGTGGCCGCGGGGAAGGGAATTGAGCACGGCCTTCGCGTGCCCCCTCTCTCTATCCTCGACGTCGCGCCCTTGCTTTTATATTCCCTTGATCTTCCCGTTCCCCAGGATCTGGAGGGTCGCGTTCCGGAAACGCTCTTCGGGCCGCAATATCTACGCTCGCATCCTGTCGGGTTTGAAGCGCTCCCGGCAGAACCTGCGGTGACGGCGGCGCAAGCGCGCGATGTGGATCTTCAACTCGAGGCGCAGGTGATCGGGCAGCTACGCGCGCTTGGGTACATGGAATAGGATTGCGGCATGGCTAAGGCACTTGTAAACGGCACGCAACTGCACTACCAGACGTTCGGCCAAGGGCCAAATATAGTAATGATCCACGGCATCACCGGGAACCTGGCCATCTGGCATCTGGAGATCGTGCCGGCTCTCATGTCCGCCTATCGGATCACCACCTATGATTTGCGCGGGCATGGCTATAGTGACGTTCCCCCCAGCGGCTACACCACCGCCGATCACGCGGCCGATCTGCATCATCTACTCGATTATCTGGGCATCCAGCGCGCCCATGTCATCGGGCACAGCTTTGGCGCAGACATTGCTCTGCACTTCACGATTCTCTTTCCCGAGCGCGTAGACCGCCTGGTGCTGGTCGAACCCGCCATTGCAGCCTTACAGGCCTTGCGCGAGCGGGAGGATTGGATCGGTTGGAAATACTGGCGCGACAAGCTGGCTTCGGGAGGTCTGATTGTGCCGCCGGAAAAGTGGTATGACACGGAGTACCTGGTCCGGGCGAGTGTCAGTGTTCCCATGTTATTCGGCTTCCGCAAGGGCCGTGCCCGCCGTGCCGCTCCGCTCGTCAGGCTCATGGACACCACCACTGCTGCTCGCGATTACTGTGAGCTGGCCGGCATGACGCTCGAAGCGATCGGCCAGATGCAACACCAGACGCTCGTGCTCTACGGGGAAGCCTCGGTATTCACCGGCACTTACGAGTACCTGCGCGATCACTTACCCAACGCCACGTGCTGCCTGATGCCGGATAGTGAGCATTTCGGGCCGATCGAGCGCCCGGAGCTTTTACTGCAGTACGTGCGGGAGTTCCTGCGCGGCTCCGAAGACCTTTCCCATAGCCCGGAACCCGCTACCGAAGCTTCAGCGTTGGCTGCTCCGCGGAGTCCAACGGTTGGCTAGGTTTCTATTCACCGTGTGGCCCTTTGCGGGCCATGTCCATCCCGCAATTGGGATTGCGCAGGCGCTACGTGCGCGCGGCCATGAAGCCGCGTTTTACACCGGAGCCGCCGCTGGTTCCTTGATGGAATCCGAGGGCCTCCGGTGCTTCCCGTTTACCAAGCTCCCGGAGCAGAGAGTATCGGAACTGGTCTCCTCGGAATTTCCGTATCGCGCCTCGATGTGGCTCGAACTCCGTTACGCCAAACGCCTTCAGGCCCGCCTTCGCGAATGGCTGCTGGATACGATTCCGCAACAGGTGGCGGACATCGAAGCTGTGCTGGCGGCCTGGGGGCCTGACGTGCTGGTCTGCGACTCGGCCTTTTGGAGCCCGATTCTTGTATTTCGTGAGAAGCAACGCATACCGGTAGCCGTGCTCTCGGTAACTGCCGCCTGTATGCTGCCCGGCCCCGGTGCGCCCACTTGGGGCCGCGGTTCCCCACGTCCGCGAAACGCGTGGATGCGTGCGCGCTACACGCTCGAGCGCAACCTGGTCCGGGCTCTCTCCCGCGGCTTTCGCGGACAGGCGAATGCGCTGCGCCAGGCTTACGGATTATCGGCTCTCGATTGCTCGGTAACCGAGTTTGCCGCCCGAATGCCTCTGTATCTGGTTCCGAGCACGCGTGAATATGATTACGAGCGCCGCGATTTGCCGCCTTCTGTTCACTACGTGGGTCCCTGCCTCTGGGACAAGGCGGCGACTACGCCGCCTCCGGATTGGCTCTTGGAGCTTGGGCGCGTCCGGCCACTCATTTACGTGACGGAAGCGACCGTTGGGACAAGCGAACCCTTTCTGCTGAAAGCAGCCGCCCGTGCCCTTGCGGGTCTGCCTTTCGATGTTGTGATGACGACGGGAAAGCAACGAAATCCTGCTCAATTGGATTTAGGCGCCTTGGCAGGCAACATTCGCGTGGAATCCTACGTGCCGCAAAGCGATCTGCTGCCGCGAACCACAGTGATGGTGACGCTGGGAGGTTCCGGCGGCGTAATGGCTGCCTTGAAAGCAGGGGTGCCGCTGGTAGTTGTGCCCACGGAATGGGATCGCCCGGAGAATGCGCAGCGCGTAGTGGAATGCGGAGCGGGCCTGCGCATCGCCGCCGGCAAATGTACGCCGGAGCGCCTCGGTGGCGCGGTCGAACGCGTGATGGCCGAACCGTCGTTCCGGAAAAACGCACGCCGTCTGGCCGCTGTTTTTGTGCGCGAGGAAGGCCCCGCTCGCGCGGCGGAATTACTGGAAAGCCTAAGCGAATCGACGGCGAGTGACCCGGCTGCGGGGCGAGGGGCTGCAGTGGCCGCCAGAACGTAAGGAGTGCGCGCGAATGTCTCGGTTTCTCATCACATGCTGGCCGTTTGTAGGACACCTTTATCCACAGATCAGCGTGGCCCACGCGCTGCGCGTTCGGGGTCACGAAGTAGCTTTCTATACCCACGAGTCTACGCGGCCCGTAGTGGAGGGAGAAGGCTTCCGCCTCTTTCCGTTCGTCCATGTCGATGAGCGCCGCTACGAACGCATTCACGCGCTCGAAGCGGAAGTCCCCGTGACCCAACCGAAGTATCAGACTCTCTCCGTCGCCATGACTGCTTATCGTCATATGCTGGCCGACTCGATTCCGGAGCAGGTGGCGGACCTGCGGCCGGTGCTGAGCGACTGGCGGCCGGATGCTCTGGTCACAGACCCGGCTCTTTGGGGACCCATCCTCGTGTTGTGGGAGACCACGGGCATTCCCGTAGTGCTCTCATCGACGATGATGGGATCCTTGATCCCCGGGCCGGATGCGCCGCCGTGGGGCCCTGGCTTGCCGCCGCCGCGAACTTTCGCAACACGCCTGCTCTCTCGCGCCACGGCCGTGGCGGTGGATATCGTCGCCCATGGCATGCGCCGCCAGGTCAATCGGATCAGGGCGCAGTATGGGCTAGGCCCTATGGGCTGCTCCGTAAATGCCTTCTCCGGCCGGCTGCCGCTTTATCTGATTCCCAGCCTGCCCGAACTCGACTACAACCGGCACGATCAACCGGCCAATGTCCACTACGTCGGCCCGTTGGTCTGGACTAAGTCCACCAGTTCGCCTCTTCCCGATTGGCTGAACAAGTTGCCCAGCGGCCGGCCATGGATCCACGCTACCGAGGGCACCGCACAATATCAGAAACCATTTCTACTGCGCGCCACGTCTAAGGGGCTGAGCAGCATGCCTTTGGAAGTGATCCTAACCACTGGCCAAAATCGGGACCCCGCGACGCTGGGCCTCGATCCTTTGCCCTCCAATGTTCATGTAGAGCGCTGGTTAAGTCACGAAAGCCTGCTGCCCCGCTGCGCCGCAGTGGTCACCACGGGAGGGCCGGCCACCGTCATGGCCGCGCTCAAAGCCGGCGTGCCGCTGGTTATGGTGCCGACTTTCTGGGAGAAAAGCGATAACGCGCAGCGTGTCGTTGAAGCCGGCGTCGGGCTTCGGTTAGCGCCTGGGCGTTGCACTCCCGAACGGCTGCGCGCCGCTGTTATGCGGCTGCTCAAGGAGCCACATTTCCGCGAAAATGCGCGCCGCATCGCGCGCCAATTGGCACAGGCGCCGGGGCCGCCCGGAGCCGCGGAACTGATCGAAGGTTTAGCCGCGCCGCCGGCATCTCGAGCTCGCAGTCTTTCCGCTTCGCCTTAGCTTGAGGAGGCAATCGATGTCCGGAAAATTGTGTACTGTGGCGGCTGTCACGCTCTCGTTCCTTTTTCTTTTGGCTGCCCTGCCGATGCGCAGCCAAACAGCAGCCGAGCCAGGAGCAAATTCCCAATGCGCCAGCTCGATCACCCGTGCTCGAGGGGGATTGGTCGTCTGGTCTCCCAACCATCAGCAGTATGTCGTGAATAAGCCGGATGCCGCCGGCATTTTCCAACTGTACGTTGGCAACGCGGGTGCAGACCCCGTCTGCATCACGTGTACGCAGCAACCCAATGGCCCCGCGCCCAATCTGCACAAGTTGCAGCCGCACTGGCATCCCTCGGGTCAGTGGATTGTGCTGGCCGGTGAAATGGATAACTTTCAGCCGCCCCTGATCTCCACGCCGGCTCTGATTCTGGGTTGGCTCGAATGCGGCTTGTGGATGAATATCTACATGACCCGGCCGGACGGCAGTGAATGGTATCAGCTTTCCAATTTCGGAACTTCGCAGCAGCCGGCCAACGGATTTACGGGTGTTGCATTTACTCCCGATGGCACCAAGGCGGTCTGGGCGCAGATTGTGAACGGCAATTTCTGGCAATATTTGTTCGGTAAATGGCAGCTCATCCAGGCTGATTTTCAGGAAAACAACGGCGTCCCCAGTTTCACTAATCTCACTGACATAACGCCTGCCGGCGCAAACTGGATTGAGCCGGGTAACTTCGCGCCCGATAACAAGTCACTATTGATCACATCCGATATCGGAATGAGCAACCCGCAGGGAATGGATCAGTTCATCCTCGACATCACAACCGGCCAGGTTGTCAACCTGACTAACAGCCCCACCGTATGGGACGAGCACGGCGTATTTTCTCCGGATGGTAAAAAGATTCTGTTCATGAGCTCGTATCCGTTCCGTAGCAATCCGTTCTCCGATACCGTGCTCTTCTTAAAGACAGAGTTCATGCTAATGAATAACGACGGAAGTAACCTCGAACAGGTGACTCACTTCAACTATTTCGGCTACGCCGAATCGAACCCGCCGGGACAGGGAAGCGTGGCGGCCAATGGTGAGTGGAGTCCGGACGGCAGATGGATTTCCGCCCTGAATCTATTTTTTCCGAACTATCAAACCTGGTCGATCGCCTTTGGCGACGGCTGCAGCTTGTGATTCGCGCGGCGCCTGAGCGAGTAAAAACCAACCAGTAGGGTCAGACCGGCGCACAGGAGGAAGTAGTAAGCGGGCTCGGGAACCGTGCTGATCAAAATATTGCCGCCAAACAAGCCAGCCGCAGCCGTTGTGGTTAGGCCTTCCGAAAATTGTGGCTCGATTAATGGTGAGTTTGCTCCATCATTGAACGTGAACAAATCCTCAATGTAGGTAATCTGCGGAGCCACCGTGACGGGAACGATGCCGGTATAATCCGCCCCGCCCTCCGCTCCTACAACATAAAAATCTCCGGCGGTTAATGTGACTGGCGCTATCAGCGTGAACGCCCAGAAGCTTCCGATCTGAGTCGAACTACTGGTGACAAGAGCAGAGGCGAGGAGGTTTCCGCTGCTATCCCACAAACCCACCTCCTGCGGCCCGGCGAGATCGGATGGAGATCCGGTATCCCAAGTGCCCAAGCCGTCGACTATTGTCGTGGTATTGGCTTGAAATTCCCAGCCCAAAGACCAGAAGCTGGAACCAAAATCGGTCGGGGTTGCGGTCGCCAAGTCCAGTCCCAGGATATCGGCATCCAAGGTACAAGTTCCAAAAGTAAAAGCGAGCGCGACAGAGGCTAGGAACAAGCGCATCGGTTGATCTTCTTATGACTACTTTTTGTGTACATCATGCTAGTTAGCATGTCAACGATTTACACGCTGGTTCGAAAAATCGGTAGTTATAGGACGAACTCGCCAGAATTGGTACTGATAGAACTAAACTGATTGAAACTGGGCTCAGTCCAGAAATCCCACACGGCCAGTGATTATCTTTCGATGGGATTATATGCCTTGAGTAGTATCCGCCGCACGATGCCCCAGTACATTCGCTCGAATAGCTCTCCGGGAATGTAGCGCCGCAGGTTGAGAACGAGCTTGGCGTTGTTTCCCACAATGTAACGCAAGCGGGGGCGCTTCACTGTAAGGATACTGTAAACCACTGCCGCAACATCGGTTGGCGAGAAATGTTTGCGTGCTAGAAGACCATCTACCAACTGCTCATGCCGGAGGAACCATTTGTGGTAAATGCTCGCGGGGTCCATCGCACGCCGCGCCTGGTTGCGGTTTATGGTGAAGTGTGGTGTTTGGATCAGACCGGGCTCGAGCATCGAAACGTAAATACCAAACAGAGAGGCCTCTTGAGCGAGACATTCGCCTAATCCCTCGATTGCGAATTTTGTCGAGGCATAGCCGCTGACCGTAAACGTTCCCATGCGGCCGCCGGCGGAGCTGGTGATGACGATACGGCCGGACCGCTGGCGGCGCATCTGCGGAAGCACAGCCTGAGTCAGCGCCATGATTCCAAAGACATTCACTTCGTAGACCTGGCGAATCTCCTCGAGCGTCAGGTCTTCGAAGAATCCTCGCAAACCCATGCCGGCAAAATGGACCAGCGCATCGAGCCGCCCGGTTTCCGCGAGGAGGGAGTCAACGACGGAGTGGATTTGCTCCTGACAAGTCACGTCGAGCTTTACGGCGCTGACCGCAACCTTGCGATCCCGGGCTTGCGTGCAGAGCGTTGATCCTTCTGCTTCAGTCAGCACGGCGCCGAATACGCGAAAGCCGCGCGCCGCCAGGTGAAGAGCGGATTCCAGCCCCAGGCCGGAACCAGCACCGGTAATCAAGACCACCGGGCGCTGCTCAGCCATTGATGTGCTCAAGCATGGACTCGCTCCACCATACGCTTCAACCTGCCCCCTTTAACCATGTGCAGCGGTTCGCTTGGCAGCAGATCCATCGTCACTCGCGCGCTTGCCACCCTTAGTGACACGGCGAAGTAACTCGCTGAAATAGAAGTTCTCGAATCCGGGAAAGTGACGGAACAAGGCGATAACCAAGCGTGCCCGGCCCCCAACAACGTACCGCAACTTCGGCCGGGGTACGGTCATGGCGTGCAGAACGCATTGGGCGACATCTTTCGGCTGCAACCCCGAGTTCGCCAGAGCCTTCTCCGTCATAGCCTCAGCCTTCCAGAACATCTCATAGAAAGGACTGCTCCCGTCGCGCGCCTGGGAAAGAATGCGCCTGTCTTCGTCCCAGATTTCGGTTTTCACCATACCCGGTTCGATGATGGACACGTCCACACCAAATGGCCTTACCTCCAAGGCGAGGCTTTCACTGAACCCTTCCAGGGCAAACTTGCTGGCGACGTAGGGTGATACGCTCATCGAACCGATACGTCCACCGATGGAACTGATCATCACGATGCGGCTTCGTCCAGCCTTGCGCAGCAATGGAAGCGCGCGGCGAGTCACACGCATGGCGCCAAACAGATTGACTTCGAAAGTTTTCCGTATCCGCTCTTCGGGGAAATCCTCGAAGTAGGCGCGCGCAGTGATACCCGCATTATTGACAATGCCGAAAAGCGGGCAGGAGTCGCGAGCGACCGTTTCGAAGGCGGAATCGACTGACAACGGATCGGTTACTTCCAGTTGTAGAGGCACAAGCGCCACGCCACGCTCGCGGGCGGACGCCATCATCGTTCCTACCCCGGCAGTGTCCCGCACGCCCGCCCATACGTGAAAACCTGCTTGCGCCAGGGTCAGCGCGGTCTCGAGTCCCAGACCACGGCTGGCGCCGGTCACCACAACTCCTTTATTCGCGTGAGAAGTCATTCGAACGTATCAATAGCTCAGTGGCCGCCATTAACGAGCCGCGGCCTGAGGCCTGCCCAAGCCCAAAAGACCGAGTGACAGATTCTTGATGTCCGGAGGGGCCGAGGTAAACAGCCACAAGAGCGTCTTCAATCCGATAATAGGTTTCCCCGAGTTGATCGCGTGGCATTCGGGTTCGCCTAAGTTGTGAGCTGCTGGTGTGAAGTTCGCGTTGCGTATCAAGTCGAAGATATAGTTGGCGGCTGACTTTGTATCCGCGCGGCCCTCCTCGACTTCATCCATTTTGGCCACGGCGGCATTGAACAGAGTCTGGAAGCCTCTGTGCTGGCTGAAGAACAGCCCCATGGGCTCTTCGGCGTCCGGTAAGAGGGAATCGTCTTTAGTCCTCAGATAGCGGCGATAGGTACTGGCCAGTTTTAGGTCTCCCAGTCCGACGCCCAGGACCCACACGCGAAACCAGGCGTTCCACAGATCGAAATCACGGAAGGAAGTGTAAGCCGAGCGCACGAGCTTGTCGTTATTTTGTAAAAGGTTTTCGTGCAAGCGGGCAACGTACTCAAACTGTCCGGCTGAGAAATCATCTTCCTTCAGAGCTTTCAGGATGCGGGCGGCCAGAGCATGCGTGACTTCCATGGAGCCGGCCAGCCCACGCGAAAACAGCGCGTCAAAAAATCCGCTGCCCGCGCCTCCGGCCATCAGGGCCCAGCGATCTCCCACAGTCTGTTTGCAGGAAGTTTGCAAACGGTCGGAGGAGACCCAGTCACGCACCGGTTTGGCGTCTTGGAACTGCTCTTTGATGCTCGGGAACCGGTCTAAGAATTCCAGCCATTCCTGTTGCGGAGTGAGATTGGCAGGCTTGGGAAATTTTCGAATGTCAAAACTCACGCCCACGCTGATGACGGGATTGGTGGAGCCTGGACGGTTGTTAAACGGAATCACCCATACCCAGCCGCCGTCAAACATGTGATGGCACGTCCCTTCGTACCAGCGCTGCGGCGCTTTTGGAATTCCATGGGGGAGATTCAGGTCGTCGTAGGGCTTCACATCGATCATATGGGTGAACAGACAGCGGGTCTGGAGCTTCACGCGCGGTGGATTATCACGAAGATCCCACATGCGCGAAAGCACGTGTCCGCCGCCGGAAGCATCGGCAATGAAACGGGCGCGGAACGTCTCGTCCTTTTCCGATTTGATGAAAACGCAGTCTTTACCGGCGTCTACCTCTTTGACTCTGGTCGAATACTTCACGGTTGCGCCGTGGTGTATGGCAGTGTAGGTCAGAAAGGCATCCGTATCCTGGCGATACAGATGCGCTTCGTGTCCTTCGCGGTAGGGAGGGATGACAAATTGAGTTGCTTCGTGGGGATTCTGGTGCTGCCCCTGATGATGGAGGATGAAGCCGAAATTCTTTTTTACGCCAAAACCTCCGGAAACATGCTTGTGCAGGTGTTCGGCGGAATAGAACTTTTCCTTCAGCTCCGGAACGCCGAATCGCTCCGCGATGATCTTCAACATACGGAAAGTGTGACGCACCGTGGATTCCCCAAGGGCGAACCGGGGATGAGTACCCGCGTCGAGGATCAGCACCCTGGCGCCGTTGTAGGCCAGAATGGTTCCCAGCAGGCTACCTTCAAAGCCGGATCCCAAGATCGCGACGTCATATAGTTCGGTCATACAACCTCCAGTTCGCTCGATTTTTGGGGTTTCGCTCAATTATAGCCGTGAATGTGTATGGGGTATACCGAAAAAGCGCGCCGGGAGAGATCGGGTCGCGGCTGGCATTGCTGGTGAGCCGGGCGGGACTCGAACCCGCGACCCTATGCTTAAAAGGCATATGCTCTACCTACTGAGCTACCGGCCCTTGGGGATGCACTGCTTGTCGCGCTACGGTTATACTCCAGTTTAGCAAAGGGGCAGTGTTTGGCCTCTGCCTAAAGTTTCTGAGGGTGACCGCCGAAATGAGGGTATGGCTTCTGATACTCAGCGCGCGGAACTACGGATTCGATCCAAAGGCCGGTTTACCCTTCTTGTCGAAGGCGCGGCTCAGCCCATCGTGGCAAGCGTTTGCGATGTTTCCCCTTCAGGGATCGGCCTGGAGGCCCAAAGCAGCGTGGCGGTTGGCACCGCTGTACGGCTGGATGGGGATGGCATCATGGCTGATGGAGTGGTTCGCTACTGCAGGTCCGAGAATGGCCAGTACCGCATCGGGGTTGCCTTGGTTTCATAGGATTAGTCCCATAGGATTGATCCCGCTATACTTGGTGCAGACCGCAACGAATGCGCCGACTGGCCCGCCGTTTCCTACTTCCGCTTTGCGCCATTATTGGTACCTTAACCATTGGCACCGTCGGCTTCTCGCTGATTGACCATTACCCGCCTTTTGACGCGTTCTACATGACCTTGATCACGATGACTACCGTGGGTTATGCAGAAATTCACCCGCTCAGCCGCGCCGGCCGTATCTTCAACTCGCTACTCATCTTCTTCGGCGTCACCACTATATTTATTGCCATCGGCGCCATGACGCAGACGATTATTGAACTCCAATTCGGAGAATTTATCGGGAGACGACGTAACCAACGCATGATCGACAAATTGAAAGACCACTTTATCGTCTGCGGCTTTGGCCGGGTGGGCCGCGGCGCGGCGGCCGAGTTGAAACATGCGGGCGCTTCCTTCATCGTCCTCGATGCTCGTCCGGAACGCGCGGAACAGGCCATCGCCGATGGCATGTTGGCGGTCGCCGCCGATGCCACTCGCGATGAAACTCTTCGGCAGGTTGGCGTGGAACGCGCCCGCGGGCTGGTAGCCGCGCTGGCCAGCGATGCCGATAACCTTTTTGTTCTGCTTTCGGCCAAGGCCTTGAATTCACGTATTTTTGTGGCTACGCGAGCAGCCGAGGAAGGGGCGGAAGAAAAACTCCGCCGGGCCGGCGCCGATTCGGTTTTTGCGCCCTATACGATCACCGGCCATCGTCTGGCGCAATCTCTGCTTCGCCCGCACGTCTTGCAGTTTCTGGACTTCGCTACAAAGGATATCGGGATAGATGTCTCCATGGAGCAGGTGCGCATCTCCGAGAAAAGCTGTGCTGCGTCCCAAACCATTCAGCAACTGCAACTCGGCCGTGAGATCGGTGTCATCGTAATGGCGATTCGCAAAAACGACGGCGTCATGCTTTTCAACCCACCGGCGGATACTCCGGTTTCCGCGGGCGATTACCTCATCGTCATGGGCCAGCAGGAAAACCTGCGCGCGCTCGAAAACCTGGTGGCCGAACCGCGACACACAGCGAGATAAAAATCGCAGCCGCGCGAGCGGCCCCGACGGTACAAGGGGCGCTACTGTTGTGGCAAATCTTCCGGTTTTGCCGTACGCCAACCAGGACTGGAAGGCGCCGCTGGCGCGGGCGCAGGCTGGGCAGCCGGTGGGGAAGCCGGTTGCGTGGCCGGCGCAGGCGCCGGGGCCGTCTGGCTGTTGTCCGGAATCAGAGGACCGCCCGAAGAATCGGGTTGGCTCACAGCCGGCCGCCGCCTCATCACGGGAGGACCCGAATCGCTTGTCGCATCCACAGCCGGATTATCGGAACCCGCGCGGCGTAGCGTTACGTCTGAGTTGGCCGGGGAGGGAGCCACCGAAGTTGGGGCAAAGTATGATTGGCGGTATCGTACATCCGCTCCGGGAAAGCGGTTCTGCGTTGCGTTGGCCAGTTGCACCGTCACATAGCGCTCTTCGCCTGGTCTCACGCCCGCGGGCAGATAAAAATTTAAAGCGTAGCGCTGGCGGATGCGCGCCAGTGTGTCCTCAAGTGCATACGAATCGTCCACGCGTAAGCTGTCTCCGCCCGAACGCAGCGCGATCTCCCGCGTGCCGGCGGATTGCGTATGGGAATTCATGCCGCCGCCCGGGTATCCCGCTCGGGGCCGCCCGAAAATCACTCCGCCCAGCCCGCCGCCGATGCCTCCACCGCCCGGATAACCGCCGCCGTACCCACCGCGGTTCGGATACGCGCTCGGCGCAATCAGCGCGCTCATCACCGCATCGGCCCGGTTCAACGCCCGCGAAACTCCATCCACATCCCGGTTCCGTTCCGTTTCGTCATCCGTCACAATCACAATTGCTTTACGCGCCTGAGGCCGTGCTTCGCGGCGCACGAAATCGGCCGCATCATACATCCCCAGCGTGATGTCGGTCCCTCCGCGAAACGTCTCATCATATAGCAACTGCTGCAGTTCTCTTTCTCCATCTCGGCTACTGCCGAAACCCATGCGCACGCGCGTGGACCGGTCGAAAACCATGATGGCGATACGATCGTCCGGCCGCATTTGCCGAAGAGCGTCGTGGGCCGCATCGGAAATTCGCTGGATGTGCGGACGCATACTCGCGCTTACATCCAGCAAGAGCAGCAGATCAATGGGCAGGTTCTCGGAATCCACGCTTTGGATCTGCTGAACCACGCCGTTTTCCCGCAGAATGAAATCCTGCGGACCCAGCCCGGTGATGGTCCGATTGCTCCGGTCCACCACCTGTGCCTCCACGCGTACCAAAGAGACATCGCTGCGAAATACTACGGGATCATCGGCCCAGGCAATAACGGCCAACCCCGCCATCGCTAACCCGGCCGCTGGCAATAGCACCGCGCCCAGATTGGCGAAGACTCGAAACAAGCTGAAAAATTTCCGGCTGGTCATTGCCATTTTGTTTGTTCCAAGCTTTGTTTGTTCCAAGCTTAGTCTTGTTTACGTGGCAATCGCCCGCCTGGTTTCAAGCCTGCCATTTCTATTGTCACTATAGAACTTTTTAAAGGATCGATGCCACGCGCCAGTGGATCTGCGCCGTTACAATTGGATGCAAACGATCACCGCGATGGAAGTTTTCCTGGGAGTATAATCACCGGTACCGTAAGGAGGTTCCCATGCTACATCGCATGCCCTTCGTGCTGGCCGCGGGGATCGCGGCAGCTACCGCATTTGCTGCAAACGATGCCCAACCGATCAACGACCTGCCCAATCCGTTTCGTACGGTGCGGGATTGGGGCCATCCGCCGAATGGGGTCCCCTGGGCCGCCGTAACCGCAGTGGAGGTTTCGCCGGACGGGAGCATCTATGTGATCCATCGCTGCCACGATAACTCATGCGCGGGCCGTCCCGAGCCGCCCATTCTCAAGTTCGATGCTTCCGGCAAGCTGCTGAAAGCGTGGGGCGAGGGCATGTTCGTATTTCCACACGGCGCCACCGTGGATCGCGAGGGCAACCTGTGGGTAACCGACGAACAGATGAACAACGGCAAAGGTATGCAGGTCTTCAAATTCAACCCCGAAGGAAAGGTTCTGATGACGCTCGGCAAAGCGGGCGTAGCCAGTTCGGAACCGGGCCTGTTTGATGAACCGACGGATGTGGCCATTGCCGCCAATGGCGATATCTTCGTCACGGAAGGTCATTCCGGCCCGCGGCCTGGCAATGACCGTGTTTCCAAATTCACAAAGGACGGCAAGTTCACCAAGGCCTGGGGCAAGCGCGGCGATGGCCATAATGAATTTCATTCTCCGCACACCATCGCCATTGACTCGCGCGGGCGCCTCTTCATCGGCGACCGTGGCAATAACCGCATAGAAATTTACGACCAGGAAGGCCGCTACCTGGAGACTTGGCGCCAGTTCGGAAGGCCAAGCGGGGTATTCATCGCCAAAGATGACACCATGTATGTGGCCGATTCGGAATCCTGGGGGCCGGATGAGCCCGGCTGGAAAAAAGGCATCCGCATCGGCAGCGCCAAAGACGGCTCAGTGAAGTACTTTATCGAGGACATCGAATCGACAACCCAGGAGCATAGCGGCGCAGAGGGCGTGGGTGTGGATTCGCAGGGCAACGTCTACGGTGCCGTGGTCCGCCGGCAAATGTTGGAGAAGCACATCCGGCAATAACCCGGTGCGTTAGGCCGGCACCCGGGGACAGTTCGTACACGTTCGATCGCTCGCAAGCCGGTAAAAATTGCGCGCTCTCATAGCGCTTCGCAGGGCGTCTAAATAAATAGGAGTGTGCTGCGACTGGCGCGCCCTGTACTTGCAAGCATCCGTCTGGATGGAAGCTTACCTGCTAACCGAATAACTTCTTTGTTGCTCGTCATTGCCATACGCGGGGGCGATCGCGGGCGGATATTGCGGCAATGTTAGATAACGATCATTTCCATGAGTGAGAGTTCGGAGACATCGACTGCAAGCTGGCGCGACCGTATGCGCGCCCTGCAAAATATCCGGCCGCTGGCGCGCATCGTCTGGCAAGCCGGTCCCGATGTGGTGTGCGGCGGCCTTGCGGGGCGGGTGCTCGCCGCACTGTCGCCCCTGGCGATTTTGTGGATTACGCGGCGCATTTTGGATAATCTCCAGGCGCATCTGAGCGGCAGGCCGTTGCCCGGTTATTTCTGGTGGCTGGTAGCAGCAGAATTCGCGGTGGCTGCCACGGCCGCCATACTATCCCGTGTCGTCACTTTCTTCGACACCATGCTGGCTGATCGTTTTACGAGGTATATGAGCATCCGCGTGATGGGGCATGCTTCCCGGCTGGACTTGGCTTCCTACGAAGATCCGGTTTTCTATGACAAGCTTGAGCGGGCCCGCGTCCAAGCGACCGATCGCGTGTACATGATTCAGGCCATGGGCCAATTGCTGCAGCAGTTCATTACCGCCGCGACTCTCTCCGCAGCAGTGGCTTCCTTTTCGCCCTGGCTACTGGCGGTGCTGATAGCGGCCGTGGTGCCCGCCTTCCTGGGTGAGAGCCATTTTGCCTTTCTGGGATTTACGCTGAATATCCACCAGACCCCGGTCAAACGGCGTCTCGATTATCTGCGTATTCTGGGCGCAAGTAAAGATTCCGCCAAAGAACTGAAGCTGTTCGGGCTGAGCGATTTTCTTTCAGGGGAATACACGCGGCTCTCCGACCAGATCTATGAGCAAAACGTATCGCTCGCGCGCCGCCGCCTGCTGGCTGGAGCTGCGCTTTCCTTGCTCAGCACCTCCGGATACTACTTCGCCTACGCGTACGTGACTTATCGCACGGTTTTAGGCGCGCTCTCCTGGGGCGGCTGGCAGTTTCTCGTGGGGTCGATTCTGGGAGCGAGCACCAATATCCAAAACATTTTCTCGACATTTGCCAGCATTGCGGATCAGTCGCTGTTTCTCACCGACATGGTGGATTTTTTCAAAGTCACTCCCGTTTTGGTTTCGAAACCCGATGCTCTCCCCGCGCCGCGCCCCATTCGCGATGGTTTCCTGTTCGATCAGGTGAGTTTCACCTATCCGGGAACCGAGCGGCTGGTTTTAGACCGCCTCGATTTGCGCATCTCGCGCGGGGAACGGATCGCAATGATCGGCGAAAACGGGCAGGGGAAAACGACTCTGGTGAAATTGCTGGCGCGCCTCTACGACCCGACCAGGGGGAAGATTCTACTCGATGGCATCGATCTGCGCGAATACAGTATGGAGGACCTGCACAACCAGATTGGCGTGATCTTCCAGGATTTCATGCGCTATGAGATGACGGCGTGGCAGAACATCGCCGTTGGCCGGATGGCGATTGCACACAATGGCGCCGCGCAGAGTGGCGCAGTCGAGCGCGCCGCCCACAAGAGCCTTGCCGATGACGTGATCGAGAGGCTTCCGGAAGGCTACCAGCAATTGCTGGGGCGGCGGTTTGAGGGCGGCGTGGACCTCTCCGGCGGCGAATGGCAAAAGATCGCATTGGCCCGCGCTTATCTGCGCGATGCCCAGGTGCTCATTCTGGATGAACCTACCGCGTCGCTCGACGCGCGTTCCGAGTACGAAGTGTTCCAGCGCTTCGCTGAACTGACCGAGGGCAAAACCGCGCTGCTCATTTCCCATCGCTTTTCCACAGTGCGGATGGCTGACCGCATCGTGGTGCTCGAAAATGGGCGGATTGCCGAACAAGGCAGCCACGATCAACTGATCGCTCTGCAAGGGCGATATGCAGACATGTTTGAACTTCAGGCATCGAGCTACCGATGACAACCCCAAGCTTAGTTTTAGAAAATTCCGGGACCCCCTCCCCAAAGGCCCCTTCCCCCGATTGGTGTGAGCGCGGAGAGCAACTGGCGCGCTCGCTCGATTCCTCGGCGAACGGTACCCCTCTTGCGCGCCCGCAGGATCGCCACAAAGCTTTTGAAGCCACGGTCACCAAAGCCGCGGCGATGGGCGCGAACGCAGAAGATGCGCAATCCGTGCTGGAGAACGTTCGCTTTCTGCGCAGCGTGGAGCGCAACGGCGCTGATTTTCTGCCCGTGGCCCTCACGCTGCCATCGGTGCCCGCGGCGGCGGGCGCAGCCATCCCGCGCGTCATTGTTCTGGCTCGCGGCTACTTCGATGCTTCCGGCGACCAGTTTGAGGCGGAAGAATTCTCCGCCTTTATCGAAGGGTTTCAACGCGTCGCCGTGCTCCGCATTAAGGAACTCTCGGAGTTGCGCGCGGCGCTCGAAACGGAGCTGGTGGATCGCCTCATAGCAGTTCCCGATCCCGCATCCTGGCCCGGGATCGTCATGACGCTTCAGCGCGTGGGCAACGCCGATTGGCGGGGCCTGTTTCAATCGGTAAACCATATCGACCGCGTGCTGGCTGAAGATGCCGCCGATGTTTACCGGCGGATGGATTTTGAAAGCAGCGAACGCTACCGCAAAGTCATTAACGACATCGCGCGTTATAGCCCGCACACGGAAGCGGACATCGCGCGCATGGCGGTGCGCATGAGCCAGGAAGCGCTCGCCGATTCCGATGGCTCGCGCAAGGCGCTCCGCCGCACGCACGTCGGCTATTACCTGATGGACCACGGCCGCGCCCGCCTGGAAGCCGAAGCCGGTTACCAACCTCACTGGCGCATGCGCTTCCGCCGCTTGCTCTTGCGTTATCCTTCCAGCTTTTATCTGATTTCGGTTGAACTGCTGACCTTCCTGATCGTGGTCGGCATGCTCTCCGGTCTCAACTCGCTCACCCCGATTTTCGCCGGCCTGGTGCTTCTGCTGTTGCCGGCGTCGCAGGCAGCGGTGGATTTCGTGAACAATCTGGTCACTGCACTGATTCCGGCGCGGGCTTTACCTAAACTCGATTTTTCGGAGGGCATCCCCGATGATTGCGTGACGCTGGTGGCCGTTCCCGCTCTCCTGCTCAATGAAGAGCAGGTCCATGACCTGGCTCTGGACTTGGAAATCCGTTTCCTGGCCAATCGGGACCGCAACCTGTATTTTGCCCTTCTCACCGATGCGCCTGATTCGGACCAACCGGTTGATCAGCGCGACAGCCTGGTGGAGTTGGCCATAAGTCTGATCGATGGTCTTAATCAACGCTACTTTAGTGACGGCCGCTCGCCGTTTTTTTTGCTCCATCGCCATCGCACCTACAACGAAAGCGAAGGCCGCTGGATGGGCTGGGAGCGCAAAAGGGGCAAGCTGCTGGATCTGAACCGCGCGCTGCGGGGCGGCCTGGAAGCGTTTCCGGTGCAGGCAGGGGATGCTTCCGTATTCCCCAACGTGCGCTACGTTCTCACTCTGGATGCCGATACGCAGCTTCCGCGCGATACCGCGGCGCACCTGATTGCCACCATCGCCCACCCTTTGAATCAGGCGGTGGTAGACCCGCGCACGCACATTGTCACTGACGGTTACGGCATACTTCAGCCGCGCGTAGGCATCAGTATTCAATCCGCTTCGCGCAGCCGTCTGGCGGCTTTTTATTCCGGGCAGACTGGCTTCGACATTTACACCTGCGCGGTTTCCGATGTCTACCAGGACCTGTTCGGCGAAGGCAGTTTCGTCGGCAAAGGGATCTACGAAGTGGATGTGATACGCGAGGTGCTGGAGCACCGCTTCCCCGAAAACGCGCTTCTCAGCCACGATCTCATCGAAGGCGCGTACGCGCGGGCTGGCCTGGTGAGCGATGTAGAGCTGATTGACGATTATCCTTCGCATTTCTCCAGCTACAATCGCCGCAAGCACCGCTGGGTGCGCGGGGATTGGCAGATTCTGCGCTGGCTTCTGGGGCGCGTGCCGGATTTTTCCGGACGCCTGGTTTCCAACCCCATCTCACTGATCTCCCAGTGGAAGATTCTGGACAATCTACGCCGCAGCCTGTTCGAGCCGAGCCTGTTGCTGCTGTTTATCGGAAGCTGGCTGTATCTGCCACAATCGGCCGTGTACTGGACGGCCGCGGCGGCCGGGGTGTTGTTCCTGCCGGCTTATTCGCGCCTGCTGTTCGCCATCCTGCGCATGCCTTTTGACCGGCGGCAGTTCGGCTCCTGGGCTCGCGATACGGCGGTTTCGTTTCTCAGAGAGAATGCCGTGGCCGTGTTCGCTCTCGTTTTCCTGCTCCACCAGGCGCTGGTATTGACAGATGCCATTGTGCGTTCGCTGGTGCGCATGTTTGTGACGCGCCGCAAGCTGCTCGAATGGGAGACGGCAGCGGAAGCCGAGGGGCATTCGCGCCCCAAGGCCACCGTGGATCTGTACCTGGAATGGACGCCCTGGATCGCACTCTTAATCGGCGTGGCCGTCTGGGCGATTCGTCCCGCGGCGCTCCCGGCAGCAGCGCCCATCCTGTTTCTGTGGATGATTTCCCGCGCCGTCTCCGCCTGGCTCAATCGCCGGCCGCGCACCGCCAGTTGCCGGCTGAAGGACAAAGACACGTTGCTGCTGCGCGGCGCCGCCGAGCGGATCTACCGGTATTTTCACGACTGGAGTTCTCCCGCCACGGCGTGGTTTATTCCGGATAGCGTGCGCGAAAATGGCGCTGTCGATCTGCGCATCTCGCCCACCAACGTGGGCCTGCTGCTCAATGCCCGCATTGCAGCGGTTCACCTGGGCATGGCTCCCTTGGCCGAATTCGTTTTCGAAACCCGGCAGACGCTCGACCGCCTGCTGGCTCTACCGAAATATCGGGGGCACCTGTTCAACTGGTATCACATTCCCGAACTCACGCCCGTTGAGCCGTTATTCGTTTCCACCGTGGATAGCGGGAATCTGGCGGCGACCCTATGGGCCCTGAAGCAGGCGGCCCTGGCGTTTGCCGCGGAACCGTTGCCGAAGCGCGGTATGACCAAAGAATTGGCCGCGGAGTTGAAGGCCATTGCGGAAATCTCCGAACGGCTGGTCCAGGAAATGGATTTCCACTGCCTCTACAACCGCGGCCGGAGAGCGCTGTCTATCGGGATGGACGCGGTTACCGGTCAGGCCGCGGAAGCATGTTACGACATGCTCGCCACAGAGGCGCGCATTGCCGCATTCATCGCCATTGCTAAAGGCGATGCACCGCAAGAGGTGTGGTTCAACCTGGCGCGCATGCATACGTCGTTCAGCGGCGAAAGCATTCTGCTCTCCTGGACGGGCACAATGTTTGAATATCTGATGCCCACGCTCTGGATGCGCCACTATCCGACGACCATGACGGAGCAAAGCGTGAGGGCGGTGGTGCGCGCGCAGCGGGATTATGCGCGGCGCAAGGGAGTGCCGTGGGGCATTTCGGAATCGGCCTGCCTGGATTCCGACGGCAAATACGGCTATATGGCGTTTGGTATTTCCGCGCTGGCAATGAGAAGGTCGCCGGACCGGCTGGTGATTGCGCCTTACGCCACCTTCCTCGCTTTGCCGATTGATCCGGGGCCGGCCTTGGATAATTTGCGAAAGATGGAGGAGTTCGGCTGGACCGGCCGCTATGGTTTCTATGAAGCGATCGAGTACACGCCCAGCGGTGGAGAGGCGATCCGCTCCTGGATGGCCCACCACCAGGGCATGAGTTTGCTGGCCATCGTCAATCTGCTGGCAAACAATCCCCTGCAGCAATATTTCCACGCCGAACCGCAAGTGATGGCCACGGAGCTTCTGCTGCATGAGCGCGCGCCGACGGCTCCGGTATCGGAACCGGCGATTACCATTCCGGAGGCCTTACCGGCAGAGGCGGTGTGACCCGGTGGTTGGCTCTGGCCAATGCTGGTTCATCGTGGCTTCGCCAGTAGGCTTTAGGTCGATAGCTCCACTCCATCGCAGGAGTGCCGGCGCGGTAAGCTATCGGTTTCGGAAAGGATGAAAAGAAATGCCGGCAAAAGCGATTAAAGTGCCTGTCCGCGCCAAGCGCGCCAGGGCGGATGTGGAAAAGGAATTCGCTGAAATCCAGGAGCAGGTGGAAAGTGCGCGTGAAGCGCTCGATACCAAAGCCGAGGAGGCCGCGCGCCTGCGCGAAGCGGAGGTCCGCGGCGCCATAGAGGGCGTGACCGTGGAGGGCATCGTACAGCGGATCTCCGGCCTCGGCCTGGAGGTTGCCCGGGCGCTGTCCGATGTTTCGGAGAAGCTGACGGAGGAGACGCTGTTATTGGCGTCCGTCCGCGAGGCGGTTGCGCTGGAACGTAAGGAGCTCGAACGCCTGCACAAAATCGATATCGCCGCCACCGCGCTCGACCAGATGATCCAGGATTACACGCGCGAAAAACAACGGCTGGAAGTTGAAATCGCAGCCCAACGCATGGCGTGGGAACAAGAATTGGAGCGCACCGAGCGAGAGCGCAGGGAACAGGAGGAGGCGCTCAAGAAACAGCGCCAGCGCGAAACCGAGGACTACGAATACAAAAAGAACCTGGAGCGGAAGAAGGCCCAGGACAAATACGACGAGGAGGTCCGCCAAGTCGAGAAGAAGAATGCGGAAAAGCAGGAAACGCTGGAAAAAAGCTGGAAACTGCGGGAAGCCGCGTTGAAGGAGCAGGAAGAGGAACTGGGGCGCCTGCGCAAGGAATCTGCCGAATTGCCTGCGCGTCTCCAAAAGGAGGCTGCCGCGGCCGCCGTGCAGGCGCGCAGCGAAACCGAAGCGCGCCTGGAACAGCAGACCGTGGTGTTGCGTAAGGACGCCGAAGCCGAGCAACGCCTCGGCGAACTGCGGGTGAAGACGCTGGAGGAACTGGTGGCGCGACAGCAGGCGCAGATCCTGGCTTTGGAGAAACAACTCGCCGACGCCAAGCAGCAGGTCCAGGACATCGCGGTGAAAGCAATTGAAGGTGCGAGCGGCGCGAAAGCGCTGTCGCACATTAACCAGATCGCCATGGAACAGGCCAAGAATCGGCCCCAGGGCTAAGGCTGTTCGCAGATTATAATTGGGTTTGGCTTCACCTGCTAGCGGATCTTCGGGTCCTCCGCGCATCCCTTGGTATGTGTGGATTGCGGTAGCCGCAGTGACTTCGGCCATGATCGGTGTGCATTGGGATATCTCGTGGCACCGCTCGATCGGCCGCGATACCTTCTGGACACCGGCGCACCTGGCAATCCATCTCTGCGGGATTCTGGCGGGCATTGGCTCCGCCGTCCTGGTGCTCTCCACGACTTTCGCGAGTGAGTCTCCCCTGCGCGCAGTGTCGGTGCGCATCTGGGGATTCCGCGGGCCCCTGGGCGCATTCATCATGGCTTGGGGCGGCATCGCCATGATCACTTCGGCTCCCTTCGATAACTGGTGGCATGACGCGTACGGTCTGGATGTGAAGATTCTAAGCCCGCCCCATGTCCTCCTGGCCGCCGGAATCGGGGCTGTGACTGTGGGGGCGCTATACCTGATTCTCGGTTGCATGAACCGGGCGGACGCCCTCAACCCTTCCGAAGAAGGGCGTGGCAAACTGCTGGCACTGTGGCTGTATGTCGGCGGCATGCTGCTGGTAACGGTAGGGATTTTGGAGATGGAATTGACCGCGCGGACGGTCATGCATACCGCCTATTTCTACCGTGTGGTGGCCACTGGCGCGCCTCTGATTCTGACCGTGAACGCGCGGGCTTCCCGCTACCGATGGGCGGCTACGACGGTCGCTGGCGTCTACACGCTATTCGTGCTGCTGATGAGCTGGATTCTACCCCTGTTTCCGGCTGAGCCGAAGCTTGGCCCGGTGCTCATGCCGGTAACGCAGTTCGTCCCGCCGGAATTCCCGCTATTGCTCATAGTGCCGGCTTTTGCGCTGGATTTGCTCTGGCAGCGTACCGCGAACTGGGGCCCGTGGAAGCGGTCGCTGGTATCGGCCGTTGTGTTCCTCGGGACCTTCGCCGCCGCACAGTGGCCGTTCGCCACTTTTCTGAATTCGCCGGCCGCGCGCAATTGGTTTTTCGGAACAAAGTATTTCGGTTACAATACCAATCCGCTAAGCCGCTACGCGCAATACCAATTTGCATACGAACCGGCGGCGAATCGCTGGCGGGAACTTGTGCTGGCGGTGGCCATTACGCTGGTATCGATCCGCCTGGGATTTGCGTATGGCGATCGGCTGCGGCGCATACGGAGATAGATATGAGACGGGGTGTGGTAGCCGGGCTTTGTTCCGTGCTGTATTGCGCGCTGCCGGTATTCGCTCACGTCGGAAGTCCCGATGTTTTCTATGAAGGCGAAGCCGGGCCATACCATCTTCTGGTAACCATTCGTCCGCCCCAGGTGATCCCCGGAGTGGCGCAAATCGAGATTCGCAGTTCCACTTCCGATGTGCGCCAGGTGCGCGTCGTCCCCTTACGGCTAACCGGGCCAGGGGCGAAACTCGCGCCCGTTCCCGATGTGGCCCAACGGTCCGCAGATGATTCGCAATTCTATACCGGCGCATTATGGCTGATGAACACGGGCGCGTGGCAGGTGCGTGTGCAGGTGGATGGAGCGCGGGGGCCGGGAACATTCTCGGTGCCCGTACCGGCGGCTTCGACGCGCATGCTGCCGATGCAGAAGGGCCTCGAAGCGCTGCTCATTGCGCTCGGACTGGTGCTCTTTTTCGGCCTGGTAGCCATTATCGGCGCAGGTGTCCGCGAGGCTATGCTCGAGCCGGGTGCGGCGTCCGGCCAGAGTCTGCGGCAGCGTGCCCGGGGGGTCATGGTGGTGGCTGCGGTGGTTCTCGCGGGAGCAGTCTGGCTGGGGAACGAGTGGTGGAAGGCGGAGGCAGGCGACTACGGGCAACGGGTGTTCAAGCCGCTGCGGCTGAAGGCTCACCTCGAAGCGGGAAACCGCCTGGAACTGCAACTCGACGACCCAGGCTGGCTGACGCGGCGCACGGACGATCTGCTGCCCGACCACGGCCACTTAATGCATTTATACGTCTTGCGCATTCCCGAAATGGACCTGGTGTGGCACCTGCATCCGCGGCGCAGCGGCGAGTCGAGTTTCACGCAGATGCTGCCGGCGATGCCCGCGGGCCGCTACGCCTTGTTCGGCGACATCGTACACGCTACCGGTTTTTCGGAAACGCCCACGGCGGAAATCGAACTACCGCAAATCGCCGCGGGAGACCCACTCCAAGGCGACGATGCGGGGGGGGCCGGGCGGCCGATATCACAAGCAGATTACAATTCGATGGTGGCGCCACTTTCTGGCGGTTACCGAATGATTTGGGAGCGAGGCGCGCGCCCCGTCCGCGCGCGCGAGCCCTATGAGTTCCGCTTCCGCGTGGAGGATGCCTCCGGCCGGCCGGCCGAGGGGATGGAACTCTACATGGGGATGCTGGGGCATGCTGCATTTGTGGCGCACGATCGCAGCGTGTTCGCGCACGTCCACCCCTCGGGGTCGGTCCCCATGGCGGCGCTCAGCCTGACGGCTGATGCCAGTCCACACGCGGGTCACATGATGCACATGGCAGGGATGAACGCCATTCCGGCCGCGGTATCGTTTCCCTACGGCTTTCCGAAGCCGGGCGATTACCGCATCATCGTGCAGGTGAAGCGTTCCGGCCAGGTGGAGACGGGGATTTTCGACGCGCGCGTGGAAAACTGAACGTCTGCCGCCATGGATTCTTCCGTTAAGGGTAAAACCGTGCTGATCACGGGCGCGGGCCGCGGGATTGGCAAGCGCATGGCATTGGGCTTCGCGCAGGCCGGGGCGCGCGTGGCCCTGCTGGCGCGCAGCCAGGGAGAGCTGGATCTGGCCAAGCTGGAAATCGAACAGGCTGGCGGTGTGGCGCTGCGCATTCGCGCCGACGTCCGCGACCTGGACGATATGATGGCTGCCGCCGAGCGCACTCGCGCCGTGTATGGCGCGCTGGACGTGCTGATCGGGGCGGCCGGCGTGCAAGGCCCCATCGGCCCACTGGTGCGCACCAAACCTAAGGCCTGGAATGAAACCATCGAAATCAATTTGATTGGTGCGGTCAATAGCTGCCGCGCGGTGTTGCCCTCGATGATGGAACGGCGGTCGGGCAAAATCATCCTCCTCGGCGGACCGGGATCGGGACATCCGCGCCCTAACTTCACCGCTTATGCCGCCGCCAAAACCGCCCTGGTGCGCCTGGTGGAGTGTCTGGCGGAGGAAGTCCGCGAGCATAATGTGCAGGTGAACTGCATGGCGCCCGGAGCAGCCTATTCCCACATGACCGATGAGATTCTGCATGCTGGCGAGGAGCTGGCGGGGTCCAAGGAAATCGAGGCCGCCGAGAGGGTCCGCGTGACTGGGGGCGAAGCGCCGGAGAAACAGATACAGCTTGCGGAGTTTCTGGCTTCGAGCCGCTCCAACCACATCAGCGGCAAACTCATTCACGTCAATGACGACTGGAAGCGGCTGGAGCGGGAAAACATGAAAGCGGAGCTGTACACGTTGCGGAGAGTGCAGAAGATTTGAGAGCGCGGTTTCGGCTGCTATAATCGTTGACGCTGTGCGCCTCGATTGATGTCGAAACGGTTCACTCTCGCGCAGGCCCAAAGCCTGATTCCCACTGTAGATCCGCTGCTGCGGAAGGCGATCGAATCGAAAGGGCGCTATGCTGACGCCGACCGCGCTTTACAGGCATTCCATCACCACATTCTGATTACGGGTGGCACGCTGGTGAACCCCGGAGAGGCGCGGGCAGTCAAGCATTGCCGGGATGAGGCTGCCCAACAGTTGCGCGATTCGATCCATGAAGTTCAGGAGTACGGTTGTGTGGTCAAAGACCTCGATATTGGTCTCGTGGACTTCCCCACTCTCTTCCGCGGGCGCGAGGTTTTCCTTTGCTGGAAGTTAGGCGAGCCCGCCATCGCCTATTGGCACGCTATCGACGAAGGTTTCGCCGGCCGTAAGGAGATCGACCAGGATTTCCGCGAGCACCACCGTGGCGACCGCGCACAATAACTCACTGGAAGTGGAAATTAAGCTCGCCGTGGCTAGCGTTGGCGCGGCGCGCCGTCTGCTCCGCACCAAGGGATTCCGCGTGGTGAAGCCGCGCGTTCTCGAAGCCAATGATGTGTTCGATACGCCGGATTCGCGGCTGCGCAACAGCCAGTCGCTTCTCCGCATCCGCAGGGTGAAGCGCGAGACTCTCCTGACCTACAAGGGTGCGCCCCGGAACGGAAAGCATAAAAGCCGCGAGGAACTCGAGACCCATGCGGACAGCGCGGAGACGCTCGCAACGATTCTCGAGCGCCTCGGCTTCGGCCGAGTTTTCCGTTACGAGAAATATCGCACGGAATTTCAAAGGGGGCGCGCGGGCGTGGTTACGTTAGACGAAACGCCGGTCGGTTGCTACCTGGAGCTGGAGGGGCCGCCGGAATGGATTGATCGCACGGCGCGCCTGCTCGGTTTCCGCGAGACAGACTACATCACGGCGAGCTACGGCCGGCTGTACCTCGACTGGTGCGCCGCCAACGGATGCGAGCCGGGCAACATGGTATTTGGGGCATGAGATGAGAGCCGGCGGAACAACCGTCTATTCGCGCGCCCGCATCTGCGCCAGCCGGCCGCGGAGGATGGGCGAAAGGCTGGCTTCCACTTCCGCCGAAATCAGACGCGCATCGTCGAGGTCTTTCAAATGGGCCTCATCCT
>JASIAM010000099.1 GCA_030041985.1 Bryobacteraceae bacterium
GACCTGGACTTACAACGCTCAAAAAGAAGAGGCCGGCACGAGCGGCAGCAGTACCGCGAATTGGGACCTCTCCACCAATAAGGCCACGTAATCGTGACCGAACCGAAGCAGCCGAAACGAATCAAAGGCGCTCGGATGCTGCTGTTCGAGCGCCTCATCGATCACGACCCGCAGGAATCTTCGGAAGCTAGTCCTCTGCGCGTTCACAGCCGCGAAGAGTTGCGCGAGTCGGTTCGCCGTGAAGTCGGCCGCCTTCTGAACACCCGTTGCCCGGTGCCGGAGGAGCGTAACGGCACGGTGATCGATTACGGCATCCCCGAGTTTTCCTGGATGAGCGCTTCGAGCGGTGACGACCGGCGGCAGCTTGCCAATACCATCGCTCGTAAAGTGACGACTTTCGAGCCGCGTCTCGAGCAGGTACGTGTCCGCCTGGAATGCGACAGTGCCGATCCGCGCGCCCTCATCGGAACCATCGAAGGAGTGCTGGTGGTCGAATCCATTCGCGAAGCAGTCTCCTTCCCGCTCCTGATTCAAAATAAAAACGGCGAGGTGGACGTGGCTCCCTCGGAACCGCAATCCTCCGTCCCCTCCTCCCATGCCGGTTAACGATCAGGACGAGCTTCTCCGCTATTACAACGGCGAACTGACCTATCTCCGCCGGATGGGCGCTCACTTCCGCGAACGCTATCCGAAGGTCGCCGGGCGCCTTGAGCTTTCCGGCGACGTCACTCCCGATCCCCATGTGATGCGGCTGGTGCAGTCGTTCGCCTTTCTCACCGCCCGCATCCAACGGCAGATGGATGCCGAGTTCCCGCAGATCACTACGGCGCTGCTCGGCGTTCTCTATCCCCACCTGGTCAATCCCGTTCCTCCAATGACCATCGCGAAATTCGATGTGGACCCGGACCAGGGGAAGCTGACCACGGGGCACCTCATTCCCAAACACACCGGCCTGTTTGCACAAACCGCTGAAGGCCTCGCCTGCCGTTTCCGCACCTGCTATCCCGTTACTTTATGGCCGCTCGAAGTGGAACGCGCCGCCTTCGAATCGGCCGATCAGTTTGATTTCCTGAACCAGGCGCCTCAGGTAGCCACGGTCATCCGTTTGCGCCTTGTCCCGCGCGGTATCAGCCTACCGGAATTGCTTCTGGGCAGAGTGCGATTTTTCCTCCACGGCGATCAGGTCCTGGCAAATGCACTTTACGAACTGTTGTTCGCTCACCTGTGGCGAATCGCCGTTCTTTCCGAATCCGGAGACCCGGTCTTTCTGCCCGAAAATTCGATTCTTCCCGTAGGCTTCGATCCCGACGACGATGTCATCCCCTATCCCGAGCATGCCCATCCGGCCTACCGGCTCCTGCAGGAATATTTTCTATTTCCGCAAAAATTTCTGTTCTTCGATCTCGATGGTCTTCATCTGCACCGCTCGCGCGAAAAGCTGGACATCCTCATCCTGCTCGATCAGACGCCGCGGCAAAAGCTGATCATCGATCAGAGCACGTTTGCTCTCGGCTGCACGCCTGTGGTGAACCTGTTTCGTAAGACCACCGAGCCCATACGCCTCGATCACACGCAGTTCGAATATCGCCTGGTTCCCGACTTCCGGCGGGAACGCACCCATGAAATCCACTCGATTCTCTCCGTGTCGGCGTCTTCCAATCCCATGGAAGAGACCGCGCGGCTCCATCCATTCTTCTCGTTTCAGCATCCACAGGAGGGGCACGAGCCCAGGGCTTTCTGGCACGCCCGCCGCACGCCAACCGGCCGCGAAGATCTGCCCGGCACCGAAATCCACCTTTCGTTCCTCGATCTCGATTTCAACCCCAGCCTGCCGCCCACACAAACCGTCTTCGCCCATACGCTGTGCACCAATCGCGATCTGGCTGGGCAACTGCTCTCCGGTTCGCGCCTGCAAATCGAGAATGTAGCTCCGCTCAATCGCATCTCGTGCCTCGCCAAGCCGACCGAGCCGGCCTATCCGCCGCTCGAAGGCGCTTCCCTTTGGGCATTGATTTCCAACCTGTCGCTCAATTACCTGTCGCTCTCCGGCGGAAAGGAGAGTCTCGAAGCGCTGCGCGAAATTCTGCGGCTTTACAGTTTTTCCGACGCTCCCGCCACCCACAAGCAGGTCCAGGGAATCCGGCAGATGTCCTGCCGCCGCGTGGTGCGCCGCGTGAAACACCCCGACTGGCGGGGTTTCTGCCAGGGCACGGAAATTACGCTCGAGTTCGACGAGGACCTGTACGTCGGCAGCGGCGCATTCCTACTGGGCGCCGTGCTGCAACAATTTTTCGCCCTCTACGCCTCGGTCAACTCGTTCACGCAACTCGTCATGACGCGAACCGCGCAGCGCGAAGGCGAATGGAAACGGTGGCCGCCGCTAGCGGGATACGAAAAGGTACTATAGTTGTCAGTTATCAGTTATCAGTCACAATCGCCAACGGCTCTGCTGGCCTGTGACGGCAGGCCACTGTTATTCACTCCGGAGCCGCCCAAGACTGATCTGAAGACTGACAACTGATAACTGACAACTCAATACATATGATGCGCCTTGCCCCGCCTCCGGTCTACCGGCCCGCGCTGCTCGTGCAGCCCAGGTTCGTCAGCGGCCAGCCCAAAATCTATCCCAATCTCAATGCGTCCGCGGCCATCCCTGTAAATCGCGAGGAAATCTTCCGTCTGCACAGCCTCTTCGATAACTACCGCATCACCCGCGGCCTCCAACACGGGCAACTGGTGGCTAACGCGAAGTACATCTTTTGCCGCATGATGAGTGGCGAGACGCTGCTGCACCCCAGCTATCGCCATCCCGCGATAGCTGCGGGTAAGCCGGTGCTGTACGCGGGCGAAGCGTATTTCGACCACGGCAAACTTCAGTGGTGGAGCAACGGCTCGGGCAACTACCGCCCCGACGCCGCGCACGCCGCACAGGCCGAACTACCGATGGACCGCTTTTATACCTATGAGGAAGTTCTGAAGGGGCGGCACAAGGCCCGCGTTACCAAAGCTCGCGAGATGCCATCTCCGCGCCTGCAACCAGCGACTTGAATTTTTCCCACATCACCGCTTCGGGCACGCGCTGAATCGCTTCTGCCTGCGCAAAGCCGCAATCCGTTCCGGCGATGACATTTTCGCGGCCCACCAGGCGAGCGTAGCGAACAATGCGGTCGGCCACCATGCGCGGGTGCTCTACCGTAACCGTGTGGTGCGTAACCACGCCCGGAATGAGAATCTTGCCGTCCGGCAATTTCGCAGTTTCCCAGACGCGCCACTCGTGCTCATGCCGCGGATTGGCCGCTTCGATCGAATACGCCCCGGCCCGCACCTTGAGGATTAAGTCGATCATCGCTTCGAGCGGCGCATCCGCGAGGTGCGGAACATGCCAGCTTCCGAAACAGACATGATAGCGGATGCGTTCTTCGGGAATGCCCGACAGGGCATGATTCAAGGCCTCCACACGCAACTCCGCCCACTGGCGGTATTTTTCGGGGCTGGACTCGACCAGGTGGTCATACATGTTGGCAAGGACAGCGTCATCCACCTGCAGGACCAACCCTGATTTGTAGATGGCCAGGTACTCCTGGCGCAGCGCGTCGGCGATGGCGTAGACGTATTCTTTTTCGGTCGGATAATACTCATTGACGCCATCGTAGGCGGTGCTTGCCGGAGCGACGGCAGTGAGAAATCCTTCCTCCACTTTGGCAGCCGCCAGCGCGGATTTGAGCATTGCGAGGTTCGCTGTAATCGGCGCGGTGTCTTTATAAGCAATGGGACCAGTGCACGCCTCCGTGGGAGCGCCCGTGGCCGCGCGCGGCAGCTCTTTGACGATGAAATCTTTAAACCGTTCAAGGTCGCGGCCCAACCATAGCAGAGGCCGCAACTGATCGGGACGGATCTCAAACCCGCTGATGCGCTGGAGCACATAAGCGGACCAACTGGATTTGGCGAATTCGCCATCATTCACAATGTCAATGCCGGCGTCCACCTGTTTGCGGACCACCTCGGTGATCGCGCCTGCCAGCGCGCGCCCATATGCTTCGCGGCAGGAGGAATCTTTTTCGGCGGCAGCGGCCAACAGGCGCAATTCGGCCGGCCGCACCAGGCTGCCCACATGTGTCGTAAGAATTCGATTCTGGCTGCGCTTCATCGCGTGCCTTTCTGTGCCTTGCTAACCCGCAACCGCCTCCTGCGCCTGCTCCCTACCTTCACGAATCAGGCCAACGATCTCCTCGTCCATCAGGCCCTTCTTACGATGATCGGCCATCGCCACGAAACGATGATAAAGCGTGTCGAGTTCGGCGCGCGTCAGTTCAAAGCCCAAATCCTGGCAGCGCGCCAACAGGGCGTGGCGTCCGCTATGCTTTCCCAATACGAGCTTGCCTTCGGGAACGCCCACCGAGCGCGGATCGATGATTTCATAGGTCGATTTCTCTTTCAAATAGCCATCCTGATGGATGCCGGCCTCATGAGCAAACGCGTTACGGCCGACGATCGCCTTATTGGGCTGCGGTCCGAAGGTGATGATGGAGCTCAGCATTTCGCTCGCGGAAAACAGGTGCTCGGTTTGGATGCCCGTGTGGAAGGGATAGTAGTCAGCGCGGGTTTTCAAAACCATGACCACTTCTTCGAGCGACGTATTGCCGGCGCGCTCGCCGATGCCGTTGATGGTGCACTCGATCTGCCGCGCCCCTGCCTCGATGGCTGCGATGGAATTGGCCACCGCCAGGCCCATATCGTCATGACAGTGAACGCTCACCACCGCGCAATCCCCGAGCGCTTGCACCATGCGGCCGATCAGAGCGCCGTACTCCTGCGGCACCGAGAAACCTACCGTGTCCGGAATGTTCACGGTGCGCGCGCCCGCCGCTACTACCGCGCGCGAGACCTGTTCGAGGTAATCGGGATCGGTGCGCGAGCCATCCTCCGCGGAGAACTCCACGTCGTCCACATGCCGCCGCGCCAATTCCACCGCCGCCGCGGCCTCATCCAGCACCTGCTGGCGCGATTTCTTCAGCTTATGCTTCAGGTGAATGTCGCTGGTAGCGATGAACGTATGAATGCGCGGGCGCTTGGCATGGCGAAGCGACTCAGCGGCCCTCTCGACATCCAGCGTGCAGGCGCGCGCCAGCGCCGCCACATGCACCCAAGGGAACTCGCGGCTGATCGAATCCACCGCTTCAAAATCCCCTTCGGAAGCGATCGGAAACCCAGCTTCCATCACATCCACCCCAAGCTCCGCCAGCTTCCGCGCCATGCGCAGTTTTTCCATTACGGTCATGCTGCACCCGGGCGATTGCTCTCCATCGCGCAGCGTAGTGTCGAAGATATATACGCGGTTGGTCATAGTTTAGCTATCAGCAATCAGCTTTCAGCTATCAGCTAAAAACAGGTGCCTGATACAGCAATTATGCCCACGGTCCATGGATTTAGCAAATTTATAATATTCGCACTATTCATTTACAGAGCTTATAATCAACCTGTAGCTGTCGGCCAGCCCGGTTTTAGCTGAAAGCTGATAGCTGACAGCTTCTTTTCCCATGGATCTCTATTCGCTCGAAGTCTTCCTCACCATCGTCACCGAACGCAGCTTTTCCCGCGCGGCGCAGAAGCTGTTCCGCACACAACCGGCCATTTCTCTGGCGCTCCAGCGGTTGGAACAGGAGGTCGGCGATAAATTGATTGATCGCGGCCCCAAGGATTTTACGCTCACCGACGCCGGCCGCACTGTGCTCGAATATGCGCGCCGCTTCGTCAATCTCCAGCAGGAGCTCGAGAATTCGCTGGCGGAGTTGCGCGACAAATCGGCCGGAAGGCTTACCATCGGCGCCAACGAATCGGCCACCCTCTACCTGCTGCAGCACATTGCCCGCTACCGCGTGCTCTACCCCGGAGTGAAGATCACCATCCGCCGCAGCCAGTCGAGCCGGATCCCCACCGAGTTGCTGGATGGCAACCTGGAAATGGGCGTGATCAGCTACCACCCCGGCGATGACCGGATTCAAACGCGCAAAATCTATTCCGATTCGCTGGTCTTTGTGGTCTCCCCCAAGCACCGGCTGGCGAGCCGCAAAAGCATTTCCATTGCAGATCTCGGCGGGGAAACATTCGTGGCCCATAATGTGGTTTCCCCATACCGCGAGCTGGTGATTCGCGTGTTTCGCGAGCACAAAGTGCCACTGAGGATCGACCTCGAAATGCCGACCATCGAGACCATCCGCAAACTCGTTCAGGGCAATCTCGGCGTGGCGTTTCTGCCCCGCATGTGCGTGGAGCAGGAAATCGAGCAGAAGCTGCTGCACGAGGTGCGCGTGAAAGAAATGCACCTGAACCGCAACATTTTTCTGGTTTACCCGGCCCGGCGCGCCCTCAGTCATGCGGCGCAAGCGTTCCTGGACCTAGTGAAGTGAACTATCCCGCGATCGATTTCCAACTCTTCACCAGCCGCTCCGCCGTACGCCAGGCCAGCGCCTGCACCGTGAGCGTTGGGTTGCGCGCGCCGCTTGTGCCCATCACCGAAGCACCCAGAATCCCCAGGTTCGGCGCCTCGTGTGAGAAGCCCCAGCGGTCCACTACATTTGTCTCGGGGTCGTTCCCCATGCGCGTGCCGCCGTATGCGTGGGTTGAAAGGGCCGGGCCGGTAAGCGGCGCTTGCACCACGGCAATCGCGCCCGCCGCGCGGAACCACTCTTCCATCTTGTTCTGCGCAAACGCCGCCGACCGCTGCTCATTGGGTTTGGCCTGCGTCGTCACCCGGCACACAGGGTCGCCCAGCGGATCGCGCGTGCCGCTATCGAGATCGAGAAAAATGCTTTCGTAGGGAAACGTGGATGTCTGCAGGTACGATGCGACCCAGCGTGCCGCGTTCTGGCGCACGAAGGCCTTCCATCCGGAACCCCATCCGGGAGCGCGCCCAAAGGTATCCATCGCCGCCGCTTCGATAGGATGCAGTTCCGTGTGCACATGCAGGCTGGTGCCGCCTACGAAGCCCAAACCTGCGTGGTCATATTGATCGTCTGCCCAATCGTCCACGGTCGTGCCTTGTGCCGGAAGGCCATAAAACACGTTAATGTCGAACGGAAACAGCGCCGCCACCATTGCGCCATTCTGCCCGGCCCAGTGCCCGAAATAGTGCCGGCCCACCTGGCCGTGGTTATTGGCAAGGCCCCGCGGGTATGCTTTGGATGGGGAAAGCAGCAGCAGCCGCGTATTCTCGTACGTGTAGGAGGCGAGCAGCACCACGCGCGCCGGCTGAAAATACTCCCGCCCGCCGCGCAGATACGTCACCCCGGTTACGCGTCCATCCGCTCCGGAGCCAATGCGGGTCATCTGGGCATGATCGAAAATCGTCAGCTTCTTCGTTCTGACGGCTTCCGGAATGGTGGTCACCGCGGTCGAGTTCTTGGCGCTGATATGGCAGCCGCCGGTGCCGCAGAAGCCATGATAGGCGCAGCCCGGCCGGCCGCGGTATGGCTGCGTGTTGATCGCAGCCGGCGGGCGGAACGGGTGCCAGCCGAGCTTTCGCGCGGCTTCTGCCATGCGCTCGCTGAATTCGGTCGCACGCAGCGGCGGCATCGGATATTCGCGCTGGCGCGGCGCTTCAAAGATGTTGCCCGCCGGGTCGATCCGGCCTTGAAGATTACCCGCTTTCCCCGATACGCCAAGCTCGTACTCCACGCGATCGTAAAAGGGTTCGAGTTCGTCGTAAGTAAGCGGCCAGTCTTCAAGCGTCGTGCCCGCGGGAATGGCCCCCGCTCCATAGCGGCGCGTGATTTGGGAGCGCGTTTGAAAATCCCAAGGCTTCAGGCGCCAGCTTTGCGCCCAATAGTGGATCGAGGTACCGCCGATGGCATTCATCATCGGGTGGTTGCCTATGCGCCGCGCGGGCGCGGAGGGGTCACTGCGGACTGTGGGCACCTCGTGCTTGGTCTTGGGTACCGAAGTTACCAGGCCGCGCACATTGTTGTGGATCTCATCGGGGTGAAAGGAATGCGGGTCCATCCACCCGCCCGCTTCGATTCCCGCTACCTGCAGGCCCGCGCGCGCCAGCGGCAGCACCGCGACGCCGCCTGCCGCGCCCAGCCCGATCACCGCTACGTCAACCGGCTTGAGCCTAATGGCCATTCCCGGAGCCGTACGCAGACTGGTGCAGCGGCTTGGGCAAGGCGCTCATTTTCTGATCCTCCGGACCAACCGCCAGGCGCGGCCCCGGATAGCGAATCAGATCCCAGCCGGCGAAATTTTTGTTGCCGCCGTAAAAGGGGTCGCCAAACATTCCTTCGAGCGTCAGGCGGCGCACCCGATTAAAAAATACACGCGAATTCCCGGTGAAGCCGGTAGCGGTGCCGTTCTCCATCGCCGTAAGCACAGCGTCTTTTTGATCGGGCGCAAGCTCGGTGAACCGCGCCCCGTGCGCTGTACGGGCAAAAGCGTCTACCGCCGCCAGACCCTCGGCAAACGTCCCCTTTTCGGCGGCCAGGTAATCCGCTAGCGAAAGATCGATGTAGTTGGCGGCTCCCATCTCCAGCGCGCCCGGGCCCAGCTCATCCCGCGGACACAGGCGATCCACAAAGGCATCGAGAATCTGGCGCTCCGCGGAAGACAGAGCCGTCTTCGGAGTCTGCGCGGCGGCCGTCAGCGCCGCTACGGGAACAATGGTTGCGCCGGCGATCACCGCTCGCCGGGAAATGCGCACAAGTTCTTCCGGACCGTTCGGCATGGCGATCAGTCTATCAGAACTCTCCTTTTTCCGGCTAACCGCGCCCTGTTGTATGGTGGAACCACCGAGGTGATAGGAATGTTTTGCGACCAGTGCGGCTCCGGGATGCCCGATCAGGCGCGCTTTTGTCCATCTTGCGGCAAGGCCTTTGGTGACGCGGCCGCCCCGCCGGAGCTACAGCTAACCGGATCTCTTCGCGGCCGGTGCTACACTGGCGATGATACCGGAAACCAAGCTCATGCCGCGCACCTGGGAGGGCCGTCTTACGGCGGCCGGATTTCGATTCGCGATCGTCGTCAGCCGCTTCAACAGCTTCATCACCGATCGGTTACTGGCGGGCGCGCTGGACGCGCTCACGCGCACCGGCGCGGACCCCGATGGGATCGAAATCATAAAGGTCCCCGGATCGTGGGAGGCGCCGCTCGCCGCGGGTGAGGCTGCGCGCAGCAAACGATACGATGCCATTATCTGCCTGAGCGCCGTAATTCAGGGCGAAACACCCCACTTTGAATACGTTGCCGGCGAGGCCGCAAAAGGTATTGCCCAGGTAAGCGCAGCTAACGGGATCCCCATCGCTTTCGGTGTACTGACCACCAACACGCTCGAGCAGGCCATCGACCGCGCAGGCGCAAAAGGCGGCAATAAAGGATTTGATGCGGCACTCACCGCGGTCGAAATGGCCGACTTGTTACGCCAATTGCGCGCGCGGCCGGACCGCGCCAGCGCTGGTGCCTGATGGCTTCCCGCCGCCGCTCGCGCCAACGAGCCCTGCAAATTCTCTTTCTTTGGGATGCGCGCCGGCAACCCCTCGACGACGCTCTCAATGCCTATTACGACACGCTGTTCTCCGAGGAGCATCCCGGACGCGACCCCTTTGTTTCCGAACTGGTGAACGGCGCCATCCAGCATCTCAGTGAATTGGATGAGCGTATCAGCCGGCATGCCGAACACTGGCGCCTCGACCGCATGCCCGCGGTGGACCGCAATATCCTCCGTCTGGCCGTATTCGAAATGACGTACGGGGGCACACCCGCCCCGGTCGTCATCGATGAAGCACTGGAACTGGCGCGCAAATTCTCGAGCGAGGAATCGGTGCAATTTGTGAACGGAGTATTGGACGCCGTACACCGCGAAATCGCCAGCGGCGCAGGGCCGTGGCGTGCCCAACCGCCTCATCCGCCAATGTAATTACGTACTTTACGTACTGGAACCCTACCAGGACTTTCCGTCGTTTTCGTTACTTCTAATTCCCTTGCAGATAGTCAACCATGCCTATATTGGCGGGAAAACAAGGCCGTTATGTCTCGCTTTCGGAATTCCCGTTCGAAGACGATGGACCTGGAAAAGATTATCAAAGAGTTAGTTCGAGAGAAGAAGGCGCTTGATCAAAGCATCGCCCTGTTGGAGGAGATGATGGCAACCGGCGGGTCTGCGCCGAAAGGCCGCCGGGGGCGCAAATCCATGGGCCCTGACGAGCGGGAGGAGGTTTCGAAACGCATGAAGAAGTACTGGGCGTCCCGGCGGGTCAAGCGCTCGCGCGATTCGTAATCCGGCTTCCGTCATTGAATGCTTACTGGCGCTGCGTTGCTCGCCACGCCATTGATGGTTATCTGCAACGGGTATTGGCCCGCGGGCAACTGCGGCGCCACGACATTCACCTGGTACAGGCCAAAGTATCCGGGAGCTAATCCGGCAAACACAACAGTCGCCGCCATATTGCCGATGGTGGCTGTCACTGTGCCGGTAGCCGTGCTGAGCGTATTGAGAGGGGCCGCGACACCGGTCGCTACGGCCGGTTCAACCGCGCCCAGGCCCGTCAGATAGGCCGCCAGGACGCTGCCGCCTGTGGCGGGCTGGCTGGGGTTGTTCACGCTATAGCCCGGATTCAGAACCGCGGCTTGACCGCCCGCCTGAGTGAATAAGCCAGGCCCTACGGCTTGAAGTTGAATCGTAGCAGAACTCACCACAGAGCCATTCGCAGTTAGGTTCACGGTTGCGGAGCCGGTGGGAACTTCAAACGGAATTTGGAAGTTGATCTGCGTGCTGATCGCGGCCAAAACGGGCGCATTGACGCCATTCACGGTGATGGCCGGAGAGGCCGGCAGATTCGTACCGTACAGGGAAGCAATCGAGCCGGGAGCCAGCGCGGTCGCGCTGCCGCTCGCGGCGTTGCTGATGGTGATCGGGTTCTGCGTGAGAAGGCCGTAAACAGCCAGCGAATTTTGTGTTCCGGCGTATACTTTGCCATTCGCCACTGTAGGAACCGAGAATTTCACGGCGGAGCCCAGTGAGTCGCGAGAGCTGTTCTGGCTACTGTTATAGAGTTCGTTTGCCAGGTTGGTGGCATCGTAAGCGTGGAGAATAGCGGATGGATCAATCGCCCACACGATGCCGTTCGACGTACCATTGGAGGAAATCGTGGGCACGCAACCCGGAGAGCCGAAGGTCACTGCCGATTGCGATGCGGGCGCGGTTGTCATCTGCGCATTGGAGACGGAGTACAGCTTCATCCGGTCACCAGCGCCGCAAAAGTATAGCGCATTATTGAAATAGGCGGGATTGCCGAACAGCGCGCCGATAGCGCCCGAAATGGATTGCACAATGCCGCTATCGCCGCTGCCGTTGAAGTGGCCCAGGTTATCGCGATCCATTAGGTAAATGCGGCCTTCCTTGCCGGCGCCGGCCATCAGATGCGGATGCGCCGCGCTGCCGGCCTCATCGCCCAGAAGAGCCACTCCCGCCGATCCGGTATCCAAATCGTTCTGGTTGAGCTCTACATAGTTAAAAGGGGTAAAGTAATCGGCTGTAGAGAGTCCGCTTGAGGTTGTGAGACGGACATAGCTTTCACCCAAGTCGCTACCACCGGACGGAATATCGGTCGTGCCATTGGCGCAAACGATGTACATATTGCCCGCGGAATCGACGGCCGGCCCGGCGCCCCCGCTCCAAAGCGAAGCCCCGTTGCCATTGGGTGTGTCGTTCCAGACTGTCACTTGCTGTAAGGTTTGTTCATCGTAACCCATGATCCATCCATGATAAGTGCCTAAGTCACAGTGGGAAGACCAAAAGGTGTATACCACTCCATTCAGCAACAGCAGTCCTGGCCGCTGCTTGTAAGCTTTAGGCTGGAAGACCAGCGCAGTGCCGCCTTCCCCCGTGCCCGGGTAAGTAGCCTGAATGACCACCGGGCTATTCGGCTGTTCGGTTCCCGTAGCGGCATTCAGTGCGTGCAGGCGCTGCACGTAATTGCCGGACTCCTTAGTCATAGCGACTACATAGATGGTTCCGGTCTGGGGATCGATTACCGGAGTGCTGGTGATGCCGAGTTCCGGCTCGATCTGGCTGCACTCAGTGTCGCTCGCGGGCACGGTAGTGCCTCCCACTGGAATAAGACTGACCTTCCAGAGAGACGCCATACTCGAGTCGGCATCAAAGGCATAAACGGAATCGTGTTCGGTTGCGACATAGACTACGTTGTGAGTGCCCATTCCCGGAATAGAAACGCCGGCAAGATACAATGGTTGGCCGTAAACGTAGCCGTCCACACTCTGGGAAAACAATTGGCCAAACTGCGTGACAGTCACGTTACCGGGAGTGAGAATGGTTTCCTGTTTGTTAGCGCCCGCACGCGTATTGTCGTACTGATATGTGGTCACGTTCACTAAAAAGCCGAGAGCGAGTGACGCCGGCAAGTTCATGGCTATATACCTTGCCGAAATCGTATCAGAAAGAGCAACGGCAGTTCTGGGCGTTTTCGCTCATCTGTACGTAGCTCCACTGAACAGTCACCTGGACCAAAACTCACTGGATGTTACGACTGGAACGATCTCAAACTCGATCAGGTCGCTCCAGCAGCGGACCCATTCGTTCAGCAACCCCGCATCCGCGGCTTCCATAAGCTGAAAACAGCGAGCGCCTTCCGCATCGATCCAGCTTGCGTGATAGGCCAAGCCGGGCGGCAACATCCGTCCGTTTTGCCGAAACCGCAGGCCAACCGGCGCGGCATCGCCTTGCTTGAAATGTTCGATGACCATGAACAGCATGCAGTCACTCAGTGTGCGGTAAATCGGCTCTTCAGGCGCAACACCTGCGACTCGAACGCCAGCCACGAGAGCGACGCAGCAGCGATCGCCAAAGCGAATGACACAAAGAATGCGGCCGAACCGCGCACCGCAATATGTAGCGTAGGAGCGATCCAGCGATCCACTACTGCTAAAGCCGGAACATGCAGAAGGTACAAACCATAAGAGATGATGCCCAGCCAGGTGAGCAGCCGCAGACGGCAAATTTTAAGGAGCGCCGGTTGACGTCGGCCGATCAAAAGAATGAGCACGCCGGTGAACGTAAGGTCGAGAGCGGTGTAACCCAGGGTACGCATGAGAGGCGGCCAGGGCGCCTCCGATTGAAACACACAGATCGCGAGAAAGACGGCTGCGCAAACGATCGTTAGGCGGCCAATCCACGGGCCTTTCAGCCATGCGGGTTTCTCCCGGACCGCAATTGCGACCATGCCTCCCATCGCCAGCGCGTCCATGCGGCAAGGCATCAACACGTATGCGCCAATCAAGTTGGCCGGCATCGCAAAAGTAAGCACGATGCGAACTATCAATGCAGCCACCACGGAGCCGGCCAGTATCAGAGCCAGGGTGCGGCGCTTTACCGCGGCAACTACGAAGGGAAACGTCCAGTAGAATTGCTCCTCCACCTGCAGCGACCATAAAGGAGTCAGCATCGCTGCGCCCGGCCAGGCATTTCGGATAAAGGCCCGGAAATTCCCTACGTAGAACAGGTACCAGAGGGAATCGCCGGGGTGAAGGTAGTCATGCCAACGAATCGGGCCGGGATAGAAAGTGAGGAAAGCATACAGCAGGAGACAGGCGTAGTAGAGGGGGAAGATGCGCAGGCCGCGGCGGACGAAGAAATTGCGGTAATAATGCGCGCGGCCGGCGCTATCGACCAAAATACCGGTGATCAAGTAACCGCTCAGCACGAAGAAAAGATCCACGCCGCTCCAGCCTGCTTGGAACAAGTACGCCAGCCCGTGCAGAGGGCCGGTGGCGGGAGTGAAGTGAAAGGCCAAGACTAGAAGGATGGCAATCCCGCGCAGGCCATCGAGTTCGGCAATGCGCGTTGCGCCGGCCCGAAGGGCAGCCGGTTGCGTCGAGGAAGCCGATGCCGAAGAAACAGGTGTCATTTCGCTGAGGCCGCGCCTAACCAAGCCCGGAATGCCTTTCCCTGCGGCGTCAGAGCACCTTCCAGAGTGTACTTGCCGAAGTGAGAAGCGTCGCGGCCGTGGTCGTCTTTATTGCCCGGTTGATCGTAGAGCACCCAGTCGAACACGTAATCAAAGCCGCTGCCGAGGGCGGCATCGATCACCGCTTTCATGCGCTCGGCATTGGGATGCTGGTTCCAATACTCGCCGAACTCGCCGAGGATCCAGTGGGCGCTCAGATGATGGCTGGTGTCGAATTCGCTCATGAGGTGGGCGGCCCACTCAATGCTCTTGTAAACCGCGGGGGCGTCTGCGTCCCAGCCGATGGATGCCCAGGAGCTGTAAGAGAAATAATCGACGCCGGAGAGCTTCGCGCCCACATCCACCAGGCCGGAATGCCTGCCGGCATAGCCGGGCACGATCACAAATTCGAAGGCGCTGAGCACCTCTCCCGGGTAACCGAGCTTTCGGGCCTCGGCGCGCCCCTGCCGGAT
>JASIAM010000100.1 GCA_030041985.1 Bryobacteraceae bacterium
AACGGCCGCGCTCCCAACCTGAACCTGGCGGGTGCTCCCTCGACAGTTCCCCAGCCCTTGCCTTCTCCCCCTGCCATTGGTCCGGCTCTGCTCGAAGGTGGCGTTCAGGGGGTTTTGCTCGCCTGGGATTTCGCCACCCAGAAAGAGCGTTGGCGCGCGCCAGCCGGCGGAGGAGCTGGCGGTGGCACCGTCGCGACTGCCGGAAACCTGGTGATTCAGGTGGCGCCCGACGGGCGGCTCATCGCCTATACCGCCGATAAGGGCGATAAACTTCTCGAGATTCAAACCGGACTCCGCGGCGGCATGGGGCCTCCGATTACATACATGCTGGATGGCCGGCAATACATCGCTTTCGCGGGCGGCACGGGCATCAGAGGCAATGCCCCAGCACAAAATCGCGAAACCGAACAAGGAGTGCTTGCCGCCACACCCGCGCCTGTGATCTCTGGCGGCTCGCAAGCGAGTCCCAAACTGCTAGTGTTCATGCTAGACGGTAAGGCCGCTCTACCTGTTGCTTCTGCGCACTAATGGCGATCTGACCGCCCTGCTCTTGGAAGAACCTTTTGATATGCTAAGCAGCTATTCAAGCCATTTGGAGGTCTTATGACGAAACGAACCATTCTCGCCGGGTTCACTCTTTCCGGATTTGCGCTCGGTGTTGCAGTGACCAGTTTGGGTTTCCGGCTCGTCACCGCTCAGGGTGTCCAAGCTGCTCCGCAGGCGGCTCCAGCGCCGTCAAAGCAGGGCAAGAAACAAGCGACTTCGACTGCGCCTTGCGGTCCCAATATCCAGGGCGATCTCGGCCGAAACACCGCCAAAGATTCCCGCTGTTTCGAGTTGCGTATGTATACCGTCGATCCCACTCGTGACGGTGTTGGTCAGTTCAAAGGCGGGATCAACGAGTTGCACCAACGCTTTCGAGAAGGAGAAGTGGAAGTATTCAAGAAAAACGGCGTGGACGTCTTAGCCGTGTGGCAGAACCTGGATGATCCGAACACGCTGGTTTATCTTCTCGCGTATAAAGACCGTGCCGCCCGGGAAGCCGGATGGGCGGGATTCAGTGCTGACCCTAAGTGGACGGAATTGCGCACAAAATATTTCGTGCCGCTGAACGCCAAAGTCACCTTTATGAGCGCGACTGATTACTCGCCTTTGAAGTAAGTCCGGAATGGCGCTTGCCGAAACCGCTCGGGAAACTTATCGCCCGCCGGGGCCGCGCGCCGGCCCCGACAGCTTCTCCAGATCCTGGTTATTCTCCTGGCAGATGTACTCCAAAAGCTCCTGCCCGACCATGAGCGTCGCGTGGCCCACAGTCGTGAACGGCTGTTGATAGGCGCCCGGATCGTCAATCGTTACTTCAATCGACATGTGTCCCAGGTCGGTCCGCGTGTAGCGCTCAATCGTATGCAGTTTTTCCGTGTGAGGATGGCCCTTATAATCGAACCAGAATTTATCGTTGAACCCGACGGTATCTACCACCAATGTGCCCCCTTCCCAGTGCCCCACCGAATGGCCGTACCAGGTAGGGTCCGGGTCATCGGGATGCTGCGCATTCATGAAAATTTGGCGATAGCTGTGAATGTTGCCCTCGAACAAAATGAAATAGTGAGTGGGGGTTTGTACGATCCTCCAAGGGTACGGTGAACCTCGGGGCACACCGGCCGGCAGACAATTGGCCTCCGGATCTTCCTTGGATTGCCGCGTTTTCACTAGCTGCTCAGCCCAAGGCAGCATGATGAGCTTGTCGCCTGGTTTGAGTGCCGTGGAGATGTCGGCATCATTCGAACCCCCGCCAAGCCATACTCCCGACAAATCCACCGTTCCATCCGGCAGTTTCACAACAGGGCCGGTGGGCGGCACCGGCTGATTGCGATAGAGACCGAGATTGGCGCCTCGTCCGTTCGCAGCATTCTGCCCCTGCGCGGGCGCTTGCGGCTGAGCCGCAAGCGGAATCATTACCATGAACGTGGCCAAGGCCGCCGTTATAAAACCAGCCAATCGTTGTTTCACGGAGTTTCTCCTCGACCCGTTATTTGCCTGGCTCATCGGCAGACAGGAAATTCAATTTGTGCCCATCGGGAAACGTGATTACGGAGGCTGAGGCGTAAGTGGAATTGTCTTTGGCTCGTATCCCCGTGACGCTGACCGTATCGCCGGGCTTGATGGAATTCCTCCTCCATCCGTTCCGGATCAACACATTTGGGCTGGCGAGTTCCAGGTTCCAGTTGGTCACTTTGCCGCTCTCGTCTTTCACGTCCATATAAAAATGGGCGTGGGGATTTGTCCATTCCACCTTTGTGACCACGCCTGTCAAATCGACCTTCTTGTTGAGATCAAACTCCGCCGCACCCGAATGGTGCGCAAACACCGGCATCCCGGAAATCAATAATAGGATGGCTGCAATCCGGCCGCAAAATATTGCTCGCACAATCTCCCTCCGCCGAAATTTTGTCACACCCATGCATTTCCGTGCAAGGATCTGTCCCGTAGGACTTCAGCCGGCGCCGGTCCGCGCATTGTCAATTACAGCTAACTCTTTCATTTAAAAATGTTTAATGGCAATATTACCGTCATGACATTGCCTCCCGGCACAACGGACTTCGAGCCAACAGAGCGTTTTTCCGCGGCTGCACACTTGTCTTGGCCGGAAAGTTCGCTTGATATGCGTTACTCTAGACAATTGCATTCTTTGATCCGGAGTCTTTACCAAGCAGTACCTGTCCTTGCAGCTCTTATCGGGCTTTGCCACGCCCAGGAACCGATCTCTCCGCCGACCAGTGAGGCGGGAGCGACAGCGGTCTCCCCGGATTCAGCGCCCGCGGCCAATCCTTCCGCTCCGGCACAGCAGAAGCCTTTCTACAAGAAAATGTTCTCGCTGCAAGCCCTCTACTCAACGGTTCCGAGTGCGGTCGTTCAGCAGATACACGATTGGCCGGACGAGTGGGGAAAGGACAGGGCGGGATTTGAGAAGCGGGTCGCATCCCTTTACGGGCAGTTCCTGATTGGCAGCCTTATCGAAGACGGGGTCAAGGCCGTTCATCCTGAAGACACGCGCTACATCCGGTTAGGCAACGGTAATTTCTTCCGGCGTACCGGCCACGTGGTGGCACGCACGTTTCTCGCGGACAAACCCGGCGGAGGTAGCACACCGGCTTACTCGCTGCTAGCCAATGCATACGGTAGTTGGGCCATCGCCACGCTATGGTCCCCGCGAGAATTGCGGACTCCCCGGTCGATTGCGGAATGGGGAACAGCCGGCATGGGAGCTACCGCTTCGGCTAACTTAGTCCGAGAGTTCTGGCCGGATCTCAAGTCCGTGTTTCGCAAGAAAAAGTAACGCTTCCGGGGACCGGTAAGCGCTTCCCGAAATTCGCCTTTGTTGTGATGCGAGAATCGGCGGGAGGGCATCACAGTGCCGGACTGGACGAGAAAGCTGGCCGACATCCGCAACGACGTTTCGCTCGGCGGAGGATCGCAGAAGCAGAAACGGGCTGCGGGAAATTGCCCCTTCTAGGCCGGCTGCGCATCACACCGATCGCGCCCTCCTGGACGTTGCGCGCGGTTCTCCTTTCCCGATTTATCCTGTGAGGGAAAGGAATCACAAACCATGCAATCACGTCTGGAGGCGCAAAAGGTCTCGCCGGAGGCGTATCACGCCATGCTGGGGTTGGAAATGTTTGTCCGGAAGTCCTCTAATTTGAAAGGCTCGCTCATCGAGTTGGTGAAGATACGGGCTTCGCAGATTAACGGATGCGCCTTCTGTATCGACATGCATTCGAAGGACGCCCGGGCGGCGGACGAGAGTGAGCAGCGGATTTACGCGCTCAACGCCTGGCGGGAGACTCCGTTCTTCACGAATCGGGAACGCGCGGCATTGGCCTGGACGGAGGCGGTCACACTGGTGCATCAAGGGCATGTGCCGGATGAGGTCTACGAAGAGGCGCGCGCGCAGTTTTCCGAACAGGAATTGGTGAATCTAACGATGGCGGTTGTGGCGATCAACGGATGGAATCGGCTGGCGATCGCGTTCCGGGCGGTGCCTGGAGAATATCAACCGGCCGTCCGGAAGGGGGCGAATTCATGAAGAGCCTGCTCATGGTGTTGTCCTTGGCGGTTTGCGCAGGCGCGGCAGACGACACCAAGGTGACGACGCTGATGACAAAGGCGCTGGCGGGGATTCCAGGAAAAGAAGCCATGATGGTGACCGTCGAGTATGCGCCGGGCGCCATATCGAGCGCGCACCGGCACAATGCGCATACCTTTGTCTATGTGTTGGAGGGGTCGGTGGTGATGGCGGTGAATGGCGGGAAGGAGGTCACGCTGGGGCCGGGGCAAATCTTCTACGAATCGCCGGACGATATACACACGGTTTCGCGGAATGCCAGCAAAACCAAGCCGGCGAAGTTCCTGGTGATTTTTGTGAAGGACCAAGGTGCGGCATCGACTGTGCCGGTGAAGAAATAGCTGTGCTGGTTCCTGCTCCGGATCAATGGCCCTGGACAATGAGATTCGCCGGAGTGATTGGGCGACGTCAGACTCGTGATAATCTGCCTTTTGACACGAGAGATTTGCATGTTTTCAAATCGAGCTTTCGTCCTGGTGGTGCTCCTTTCGTACGGTTGCCGCAGGGCGCCAAACCAGCAGCATTCCAAGACTGGTTCAAACAGCGAATCGCCAGCGAGTACACAGATTTCACCGCCCACCCCAACCCCGATCGGCGCGGTGAAGCCATCACCTTTCGCCGAACCGGCGCCTCAGAATGTAGCCGGAGCGAGCACGGCCAAACTGACGGCGGCAAGGGCTACTTCCGAACGCAAGACCTTTCGGAAGCCGATCAACCCTTTCATACCCCCAACCATCCAGGGCACAGCCGCTATGCGGGAGAGCCCCACCCTGCCGTTGCCGCCTGTTTTCCCGAGGTCACCTGTGAGCGCTGCAGCGAATTTACTGCCAGGCTCTGTGTCCTGCTGTATGGCTACCGCGACGTATGAAATGGCGAAATCCGGCCCACTCCAGCGGGTGATCCAGAGGATTCCGGGACTGCGGCGGATCGAGCGGGACAACCGCGGCCGAGAGGGATTCGTTCCGCCACGGCCGCTCCACGACATCACCTTCGTGCTGCCGCCTGGCGCAAGTCCGTTGGCAGTGGAACAGAAGGGCATGGATGTCAAGGCGAGCATCGACGAATCCGGTAGAGTGACACAAATCGAACTCCTGACGCCCAAGGATCTGGAGTTGGTCAAGCTGGCTGCATACGCGGCCAGTAATTGGAAGTTCACACCCGCGCTCCGCAATGAACTTACCGTATCGAGTGAGGTGATCCTGCATTTCCGATTCGACAGCGGCAATGCAACGCCTCGATAAGGAACGAATATCGGCGTCAGTCGCGCAGGAGAATCCTACTCGTGCCGCAGAGCCACGGCCGGATCAACACCCATGGCGCGGCGCGCGGGAAACCAGCAACCCAGCACGGCGGCGATGATCAGCACGGCCGAAGACAAGAGTAAGCTTACGGGATCGGATGGGGAAACGTGCACGAGCGCAGCCTTCAGAACGCGGTTGAGGGCAAATGATGCCGCTAGTCCGATCGTCAAACCGATGCCCAGCGGGCGCATCCCCTGCTGCAATACCAAGCTGAGAATATCGGATGGGGTGGCGCCCATCGCCATGCGGACCCCAATTTCCTGGGTCCTCTGGCGCACCGAATACGCGATCACTGCATACAGCCCCATAGACGCCAGCAGGAGCGCGATCGCAGCGAAGATCAGGAACAGCACTCCAAAGAGGCCCTTGCTGTAATAGACGCTCTCGAGGCGCTCCTCGAGAGTCAGAGGACCAAATACCGGCAGACTGGGATCGATTGTTTGAATGGCGCGCCGAAGAGCCAGAGTGAGGCTGCCCGGAGGCACGCGGGTGCGCGCGATCAGTTCCATGTGGGGCGCCGGTTTCTGCCGGAAGGGCACGTAGATCACAGGGTCACCTTCGTTCACCCCGTTGTTTCGGACGGCGATATCCGGCGCAACTCCCACCACAGTCAGCCATGCTCCGGCTTGCCTTCCTTCAAACAGGCGTACACGCTTGCCGATCGGGTTTTGTCCCGGCCAGGATTGAGCGGCGAAGCGGTGGTTCACAATCGCTACCGAAGGGAACCGAGAGTCATCGGAATCGGCGAAATCGCGCCCCGAGAGCACAGCCGTTCCCAATGTCCGGAAATAGTTCGGACCGATGGTCAGTGCGAAGAGAGTGGGGCGGCGCTGGTCGTCACTGGCGTCGAATGTGGCTGCGTCGCCGGCAAGCTCGAAGGGCGCGCGTGCAGCGCCCAGGGCCGGAAGCGCACTGGTAAGCGCAACTGAGTCCACGCCCGGAGTCTCCTCCACAGCCGCTTTCACTCTGTCATAGAACTTAGTAAATGTTTCCGCGTTGGGATATCGGGCTTCGGGCAGGCCAAACGCCACCGTCAGGAGATTGCCTGTTTTCACGCCCAAATCTGCGCTGTAGAGATTCAGAAAGCTGCGCATCATCACGCCCGCGCCGGCAAGCAACACCACCGCCAGCGCCATCTCTCCGGTTACCAGAAGAGCGGATAAACGTTTGCTGCACCCTCCCGCAGTTGCGCCGCGGCCTCCATCCCGCAATCCATGAGCGACATCGATCCTGGAGAAGCGCAGCGCCGGCACGAGTCCGAACAGCAGTGCTGTCGCAATCGAAATCGCGACCATGTAAGCGAGCACGCGGTAATCCATGCTGTAGTCGAGAATCCTCCAGGAGGATCTGCCGGGGCCACGATCGGCGAGGGCGTATGCGGCCACACTCCGCTGCGCGATCCACCAGCCCAGAGCGCCGCCCAAGCCGGATAGCAGGAGACACTCGATGAGGCGTTCGCGAATGATGCGCCAGCGCCCCGCGCCCAAAGCTATGCGAACTGACGTCTCCCGCGACCTGCCAATCGCTCGCGCAAGCATGAGATTCGCCAGATTTGCGCAAGCGATCAACAGGACGAATGCAACCGCGCCCCACATCGTCCAATAAACCGGAGTCTCGTTCTGCAGTATGAAGAACTCGCGAAACGTCTGTACAAGGGGAAGCAGGTTGCGGCCCTGATTGGTAAGCGGGTAGGCAAGCCCGAGCCTGCGTCCGATAGTTTCCATTTCCGCCTGAGCGCTGCGGACGGTTGCGCCCTCGGCTAAACGGGCAACCACCACCCACTGGCCGCGATTGTCGCGCTGCATAACATCCGGGGTTTCGACCAGCGGAACCCACAGGTCCAGTTTTTGGGGAAAGGAAAAACCGCGCGGCATGACTCCGATCACGGTGGTTAGTGCACCATTGACCCGAACCGTTTGACCCACAATGGCGCGATCCCCTCCGAACCGGCGTTGCCAGAAGGCATAACTCAGAATGACTACAGGAGGCGCGCCCGGTATCTCGTCCGCCGGCGAAAAATCCCGTCCGAGAAACGGCTGCTGGCCGACGACGTGAAACGTACCGGCGCTGACTTCGGTGACGTCATAAGTTTCGGCAAAACCGTCCGAATCACTGAGAATTCTCAGGCCGCCGTGAACGATCGCCATTCCTTGAAAGGATTTCGCCTGCGCTCGCCAGTCCGCGAAATCGGTATACGACACGCAGCAGCCGCGGCTCATCGCGATGTACACTAAGCGATTGTTTTCTTTGACCAGCGGAAATCCCGCGAATAGAGCCGCTTTCGACACAGTGAAAACGGCTGTGTTCACCCCGATGCCGATGGCCAGGGTGGCGATTGCCGTGAAGGTGAATCCGGGAGTGCGCCGCAATCCGCGGAGGACATAAAGTACGTCCTGCACGATGCCCAGGGTACTCCGCCGCTTACTTCTCCCGCAAGTAGCGATACACCAGAGGAATCGGCAGGCCCACCACGTTGAAGTAACAGCCGTCAATCTTTTCGATGAACTTGGAAGCGAGTCCCTGTATGGCATAGCCGCCGGCTTTGTCGAGCGGTTCTCCGGTGGTTGCGTAGTCTTCGATTTCCCGCGGTGACATGGCGGAGAACCAGACGCGCGTAACTGCGAAGTCGCGGATCAACCGCCGCCCGGAAGCGGCCTCGCTGCGCAGGCAGATGCCCGTTACAACTTCGTGCGAATGTCCGGAGAGCGCCGCCAGCATGCGTGCCGCATCGGCTGCGTCCGTGGGTTTGCCGAGCATCTGCTCGCCGATTACTACCGTGGTGTCCGCGCCCAACACCATCTCATCGGATGCCGCAGGCACTGCCAAAGCTTTTGCCTCCGCCAGCCGGCGCACATAATCGGCCGCCGTTTCGCCGGGCAGCGGTGTTTCGTCAACAGCTACCGCGCGCACCACGAAGGGAATGCCCGCCTGGCGGAGAAGCTCCGCGCGCCGTGGAGATTGTGACGCCAATACCAGCACTCCTACAGTGTAGACTTTCAGTGTCGCGAGATAACCAAATGAATCATGCCATAGACGAGCTGAAAGTGCCGCTCGACAAGGAAATCAAGCTGCGCGATGTTGATCCCGCCGGGACCCACGGCGTGACGAGGGAGAATGCCGCCGACCCGCTGATGAAACATTTGAAACGCCTGAGCGTGCTGCAATACCTGCTATACGCCGAGGGCCGCCGGTCTCTGCTGGTGGTGCTCCAAGGGATCGACGCTGCCGGAAAGGACGGTACGATTCGCCGCGTCATGAGCGGGCTCAATCCGCAAGGCGTCGGCGTTACGGCTTTCAAGGTTCCGGAAGGCGAGGAGAAGCGCCATGATTACCTCTGGCGCATCCACAAGGCCGTGCCGGAGCACGGACAAATCGGCATCTTCAATCGCTCGCACTATGAAGACGTGCTGGTGGTGCGCGTGCACGATCTAGTGCCGAAATCCGTATGGTCGGAACGCTACCGCCAGATCAACCACTTCGAGAACATGCTCAGCGAAAACGGCGCCACGATCGTGAAGTTCTTCCTCTACATCAGCAAAGAGGAACAAGCGCAGCGTTTCCGCAAGCGGCTCGAGGACAAACGCAAGAACTGGAAATTCTCGCCCGACGATCTGAAAGAACGAGAATATTGGGACTCCTACATTGAGGCCTATGAGGACGTGCTGCGTAAGTGCAATCACGATTACGCACCGTGGTACGTGATCCCCGCCAATCACAAGTGGTTTCGCAACCTGGCGGTGGCGCAGATTCTGGTAGAGACTTTGGAGGGCATGAAACTGCAATATTCCAAGCCGTCCGCGGACGTCTCGCAGATTCGGTTCGAATAGCAGCGTGCCGCTACGATTCCATAAATGACACCGCTACAATCGTATTAGTGAAGCCGCGGCAAACCGATTTCCTGAGTGAGCTGGCATCCCCGGCCGGGAGCAGCGAAACGCTAACGGAAGGGGCCGTTTTGCTGCGTGGTTTCGCACTCGCCGAAGCCCAGGCGCTGGTTCACGCCATCGAAGAAATCGGGGCGCAGGCTCCGTTCCGCCACCTGGTAACTCCGGGCGGGTACCGCATGTCGGTCGCGATGACTAATTGCGGCCGGACCGGATGGGTTTCCGATGAGAGCGGCTACCGCTACGATGCGGTCGACCTCGGCTCGGGAACCCCGTGGCCACCGATGCCGGGCTTGTTTGTGCAACTGGCTGCGGCTGCTGCCCGCGAAGGCGGCTTCCCCGATTACGATCCCGATGCCTGCCTCATCAACCGCTACGAGCCGGGATCGAAACTCTCTCTGCATAAAGACAAAGACGAGCACGATCCGATCGCGCCTATCGTGTCGGTTTCGCTGGGGCTTCCGGCGGTCTTCTTATGGGGCGGCCTGCGCCGCGCTGACCGGCCGCACCGTATCCGCCTGGAGAGCGGCGATGTCGTGGTGTGGGGCGGCCCGGCCCGCTTCATTTATCACGGCGTTGCGCCTCTCGCCGAAGGTGACCATCCCCTCACCGGCGCTTGCCGCTTGAACCTGACGTTTCGCAAAGTCTGGTAGCGTTATTTCTTCCGGCCCACAAACAGGAAGTGATCGGAAGATGCCAAACCTTCCGCCGTCCGGCCGGTAAACTCCACGATATTCAGCCACCGGGCTTGTTCTTCAGGCGGCTTGGCGAGGAACATCTCCTGCCACGGCGCAGTAAACGATTCCATGCCGGCCAGAGCGAATTCCACGAACCTCGATGTCAGCAGTTCGCGGAATTCGTCCAGGGTGGTCAGGTGCGCATAGCCGATCGGCGGGGCATGCTCGGGATCGAGCTGGCCCGTTGCCAGGTACCGGGCCAGGAAGCCTGATTCGCCGATCTCCTGCGGGAACCGGCGTGCCGCATCCGCGAATTCGTCGCCCCAATAAGCCGCGGAAAACGCATCGGGCGCGCGAAACATATCTCGCAGGAAGGCGATGCGATTGATGCCCGCGGCAGCTACGATGCCGTCCGGTTTGAGCACGCGCGCGGCTTCGTCAACCGCCTGCTGCCGCTCCGCCAATTCGCGCAGATGATATAACGGACCGAGAAGCAGGATGGCATCCACACTTTCATCGGCCAGAGGCAGCGCGGTAGCCGATACTTTGTGCGCGGAGAGAATATGCGATCCGAGGCCGGCAATAGCGAGGCGCTCCTGCGCGACACTCAAGAGCTTTTCGGAAACATCGATCAGATGCAGGCGGCAGCCACGCCGGGCCAGGAATTCGGCATAGTGACCCACTCCTACGCCGGCATCCACGGCCGTAATCCCCTCCCGGAGGAAGCGCGCCAGGTAGCGTAACGTAATGGCAAACTCGACAGGGGCGAATCGCTCCAGCCGCGATGCTTCTGCCGCCAGGTAACGGTCGTAATGTCTCGCAACTTCGGCTGCGTCGCTCAGCATACGGTTTTCACTCGAGAGAACCTTTGAGTCCCAACTCCTCCGCTTTCTCCTGCATGGATCGGATGCAGAAGCCGATGTGATCGTCTAAAGGCACGCCTAATTCCTGCGCGCCTTCCAGGATATCCTGGCGATTTACGGAACGCGCGAACGCCTTATCTTTCATCTTGCGTTTCACTGAGGAGACATCGACTTCGAACACGCTGCGATGCGGTTTTACGTAGGAAATCGCCGTAATGAATCCGGCGAGTTCGTCGCAGGCGTATAGCGTTTTCTCCAAAGCCGAAAGGCGGGGCACGCCGCTGTAATTGGCATGCGAGAGGATGGCGCGCCGGATTTCTTCGTCCACGCCGCGTTCCGCCAGTAGCGCTTCGCCTTTCATGGGGTGGTCCGGCGCTTGCGGATGGATCTCCCAATCGAAGTCATGTAGAAGGGCAGTGACGGTCCATTTCTCTTCATCTTCTTCGAAGCGCCGGGCGTAAGCAGCAACGCACGCCGCGACGGCCAGCGCGTGTTTACGAAGACTTTCTGATTGAGTGAACTCGCACACGATGTTCCAGGCGCGTTCGCGATCGGTCATTCCAGTCCGCTGATTGCGGCGACCACTTCCGCGGTTTTCTCGTAAGGCGCCACGTGGGCGGCCTCGGGAATCATAACCACGCTCGAGCCGCGAATTTTGCTTTGGAAGGCCTGAGCATAAACTGCCGGAATGAGGCGGTCGCACGCTCCCCAGATCAGCACAGTCCTGGCTTTGATGCGGTACAGGCGCGTGGAAAGGCCGCGCTCCGGGATGGGGAACAGAATCTTGCTCGCTGCGCCGAGCTGCCGGGCATTCTGCACGAGAAACGTCTGGAGAAACTTGGGGTCGCTCATGTCGCCATCAGGCGTCATCAGGCGAGCGCCCGCTTCTTCGTCATAAAAAAGGTAGTGGGGCAGATCGTAAGGCATCATGGCGAAGATATCAGGGATGGGGTGGTCGTCGAGCCACAGCCCTGCTGGGGCAATCAGCGCGAGGCGCGAGACATCGTTGGGTGCGATGGCTGCCATCTCCGCGGCGATCATGCCGCCCATGGAAAAGCCCACCAGGATGGGATCGCGCAAGCCCAGCGCGTCGACCACATCCCAGGTGTGCAGCGTGAAATCGAGCATGTCAAACAGCTCGGGGCATTCTTCGCTATCGCCATAGCCGGGGACGAGCGGGGCATAGACGTGGAATTTTCGAGCGAGCGGCTCGAGAATCGGCAGGTCGTCATTCATGCGTCCCGCACCGTGGAGGAATACCAGCGGTTGGCCGCTGCCGCCTTCGAAGTAGCGCACCGGAACGCGGCTGGTTTTGATGGTTTTGAGTTCCATGGCTTTCAGTCGGCACCAACGATGGCTTCGCTGGGGGCTTCGGCGGGCAGGCTTCCCGGAACAGCGCGCTTCGACAGCGGATGGCACCAGAAACGCCCGTCATCGGCATATTCCGGGAACAGGTTCCGCAGATGCGGGATGACTTTTTCGGCGAACAGTTTCGTCGAATACGCGCATTTGTCCTTGGGCATGTTGCCGATCTGCATCATGCAAAAGATGTTGCCCACGCGGAGGCCCTTGATCAGATCCTCCATCCGCTGCCGCACCGTTTCGGGGCCGCCGGCGATCACGTGGCCATTATCCACGAGTTCCTTCCAGGGATGCGGCTCAAACAAGCTGCCGGGCGTATATTGCGAAAGCACTCCCTTCTGTATGGTCTTGATGGTACGGTAGCCTGGCGCATCGGCAAAGCCGGGATAGATGTGCAGGCAGCGATTATAAAAATAGTCGACGTGTTTCCCGTAGAGGCGCTCGGCTTCCGCGTCGGTATCCGCTACCGCGATGAACTGCGCAAAGCCGGCGCGGTAGGGCGATGCATCCGCGTTGCGCTCGGCCACGCGCTCCCAATAGGTATCGAGCAATTGCTTTCCCCGGATGTAGCCGCCAAAGCTCAGGTAGGAGTACGAGTAGGTGTTATCGATGCAGAAATCGAAGGTCTCGACTGAGCCGCCTCCGGGAATGTGGACGGGCGGACGCGGCTTCTGCACGGGCCGCGGCCAGATATTCACGTAACGCAGCTTGTTGTAGCGGCCGTTGAAAGCGAAAGGCTGGGGCTCGGTCCAGGCTCGGAGGATCAGCTCATGATTTTCGCGGTATTTGTCACGCGTCAGGCCGGGAATGGTGCCGTAGCAGTAATTGGTATCCATTGAGGTGCCGACGGGAAAGCCGGCTACCAGCCGCCCGCCGGAGATGCAGTCGAGCATGGAGAATTCTTCGGCCACGCGCACCGGCGGATTGTACAAAGCGATGGAAGCGCCGAGCACGACCAGCGCTACATCATCGGTGCGGCGCGCAAGGCCGGCTGCGATGATGTTGGGAGAAGGCATCAGGCCGTATGCGTTTTGATGGTGCTCGTTGACGCCGATGCCATCGAAGCCCAGAGTGCCGGCATATTCCAGCAGGTCCATGTAGGAGTTGTACAGATCGTGCGCCTTGACCGGATCGAACAGGGAGGAATCGATATCCACCCAAACGGAGCGCCGGGTGGTGCGGAAGTCATCCGGCAAGTAGGGCCAAGGCATCAGATTAAACCAGGTAAATCGCATAACGCTTCGTTTCGAATTTCGCGCGGAAAACCAATCTATCACAGGCACCGGGAGAGCATTGCCACGACGTTCTCTGGCAGCCGAATACCGGTATGCGGCGAGATGGTGCTATAGGTTACCTGATCACTATCTAGGTCTTTGACCATGAGATCGGGTGCTAAACGGCAACCGCTCCCTGACGGTCGCGGCTCCGATCGGAGCCGCGCGCGTAAGCAAGCGGTTTTTCGGTGTAAGGCATCAAATCGCCCGGTCACAGTACTAGTCGAGCAGGAGCAACTGAACGTTGTGTCCACGAAATTTGCGTGGTCGGCTACAACTCGCCGGCCGTTTTCCGATACCAGGCGGCCTCAAAAGCGGCCATGCCGTCAAGGCAATGCAAATACCACCAGAGACGGATTGGCACTCGAAGCGTTCTGACCGCCTCTTCCAAACCCACCGCTTGCGGCCACAATAGCGACGTACTGTTTTCCGTCCTTACCCTGATAGGTGATCGGCACGGCGGTGGCTGTGCGCGGGAGCTTCGTGTCCCAGAGTTCTCTGCCGGTCTTGGAATCGAACGCACGAAAGCGGTTATCGGTGGTGGCTCCGATAAACACCAGGCCGCCCGCGGTGACAATGGGGCCGGCACTGCCCGCCGATCCGACGTTCCGCTTACCTTCCGGCAGCGATTCATTTAACCCCAGCGGCACCTGCCACGCGATGTCCCCCGTATTGGCGTTCACCGCGATCAGGCGCGCCCACGGCGGTTTCTGACAAGGCCAGTTTCCGATGACGCGGCCGTTCGCGTCTTTCACTTGCGCCGTGAAACCGCCAACACCCTGCGGGGCGCCCCGGTCGTACATTAGTTGCCCCGGCTCGCCATATTTCGGGTTCTTTTGAATCCATCCCAGGCCCGCCTGATCCTTGGTATTGAGGAAAATATACCCAAGCTTTGGGTCCACCGCGGTCCCGCCCCAATTGATGCCTCCAGTGAAGCCCGGAAACGCAATCAGAGTCTTGAGCGGAGCCCCATCGACATGAAATGGCCACGGCGTGAATGGGCCATTGTTGTAAATGCCGTACTTCTCTACTAAATCGCGGCAGGCCTGGGCATGCTCCGGCGTCGTATCCGCGGCGGTCACGAGGTCTTCCGGCTTAAATTCGACGCGCGCCAGCGGCGGCGGCTTGATCGGGAAAGGCTGCGTGGGCGAATACCATTCTCCGGGCACATCGCCTTGCGGCACCGGACGCTCTTCGACTCCGAAAACCGGCTTCCCCGTGACACGATCGAGAATGAACATGTAACCCGATTTGCCCGTCTGCGCAACGGCTGGTATCTTCTTGCCGTCCTTCACAATGTCAATCAGCGCTGGTTCCGGGGGAAGATCGTAATCCCAAAGTTCGTGGTGGACGGTCTGGAAATACCACTTCAATTTCCCGGTCAAAGCGTCCACAGCTACTACCGCATTGGCGAAAAGATTGTTGCCTTTCCGGTCGCCGCCGTAGTAGTTGGCCGCGGGGCCGCCGATCGGCATATAGGCAATTCCCCGCTGCGCATCAACCGTCATGGTGACGCTCCACATGTTGTTACCGCCGCGATCTTTCCAACTGTCGCCTTCCCACGTGTCATGACCCGTTTCCCCCGGCAGCGGAACCGTGTGGAAGCTCCAGAGCTTTTTTCCGGTGCGGGCATCGTAGGCGCGGGAGTCGCCAGTTTTATGATCGGGCCAATGGGGCATCTCCGACTGCGGGTCGATGTGACGTTCCCCCGGACCCATAGCGTTGGCGCCTACCAGGATGACATTCCTATAAATCGCCGGTACCCCTTCGAAGGCCACGCCCATGTCGATTTCGCCCTCGTTTCCGAACCCCGGGTCGGGCTTGCCGGTGTTGGCATTCAGCCCCACCATTTTGCTAAGGGTGGTGAAAAGAATGCGCGGGGGGCTGTTCCGGTCGCCTGGCCAGTACGCTACGCCACGCTGCGATACCGTTCCGGCTTTTAGTTCATACCGCCAGATTTCCTTGCCCGTTTCCGGTTCCAAAGCCACCACACGGTTGCCGGCCGGCAGATACATCACGCCGTTCACAACGATGGGCGTCACTTCCTGGAACAATTCACTGGGGCTGGCAGCATTGGGGATTCCGCCGGGCGGCATCAACGAATAGGACCAGACCTGCCGCAGCGAGGAGACATTGCTTGTATTAATCTGCTCCAGCGGAGAGTAGCGGGTGCCGGCAAGATCGCGGCTGTACATCGGCCAGTCTCCCGCGCGCTTGTCCTGCGCCGAAATCGCCGGCAGGAGGACGCTTACAATCAGCAGCGTAAGGTATTTGGAATACATAGTCGGTCCTTCAGAATTGGAAGCGGGCGACAAGAGTCCCCTGGCGCGGCGGACTAAAGGTGGTTCCGGTGTTGATGTAGCCGAAGCCTGCCGTCGTCTGCCCAGCGGTGTTTACGGTCTGAGTCGCCAGCGCGTTCGTGGCCACGGGGTTGTTCATTTCCGTGCGATTGAAGATATTCGTGAACTCGGCGCGGATTTGCAGACTATATCTTTCCTTGACGCGGAAGTTACGGGCGAGGCTCATGTTCTCCACGGGACGGCGCTGGTACCTGTAGTTGTCATAGTATGCGGCCGCTGTGCCCCATTGCCCCGGAGCCGGATTCACCCAGGCCGCCGGGTTGAGTACGAATGTCTTGTTGGGGTCAAAGCAGTGGCAGTTGAGGTTCTGGGTGAACAGTGGCACTCCGGGCACACGGTCCATGAACGTGCCGCCACAGCAGCCGGTGGCCCCGGTATTGAGGAAAAGAATCTGATTGAGCCCGTTGCTGGCGGTTGGAGACATGATGGGCAATCCGCTCCCGTATCGAAGGACAGCTCCGATTTCCCAGCCGCGCACAGCCCGCGACAAAACGCTACCGAAATGACCGGCGAGACTCGGTTTTGGGATTGTGTAGTTTCCGGCGAAAACGAACAAAAACGGCTGGTCAAACCCCGACAGGTATTTGTTCTGATCGCGGTTGAAGACGTCATTCGTGGCGGCGAAGACCGGGCCGCCCTGAGCGATGCTTTCCTCCGCGCCAATCGTTTCCTGCTTGGACCAGGTGAACGACGAAGTGAAATCCAGGCCATGCGAGAAGCGCTTGGTCGCCTTCGCCTGAAGCGAGTTGTACCAGGTATCCCCGAGCGGCGCCCAATGCATATTGCAGATGCAGCCGAATTGCGGAAACGGTCTTAGCGATTGGGCCACGGTGGATCCGGACGGGAAGCCCGCGTACGGGAGATTGCTGAATCCCATTGTGGCGGCGAGGGGGGAACTGATCGGTGATGCCAGGAGCTGCAGGTCCGTCGCGTTGTTTAGGCTGAGACCGTGCGCAGAGAGAATCTGCGGAGTCAGAATGTTGATCCCCTCCATGAATGGCGCGTTCCACCATGCGCCGCGGTTCCCCACGTAGGCCGCCTCGACCATCAGGTTCGGCAATACTTCCCGCTGCAGGCCGGCGCTCCACTGGATCTGTCTTGCCGGACGTCCGGCGTTCTGATCGATTTCCTGCGGCGGCGCGTCCGTGGTTCCGGGCAGCGGAAACTGGCCTGTGTTGAAATTCGGCCAGGTGATCTGATACGGAAGGCCGTTGCGGAGCAGGTAAGCCGGGTTGCCGTAGGAGGGGGCGCTGTAGATATACTCCGAGCCGGTGGAATAAGACGTGAGGCCGTTGTCGGTCGTATTGTAATAAGCGACTCCCGCGCCGACTCGCAGCACGGTTTTCGGGAGAAACTGATAAGCGAGGCCCAGCCGGGGACCAAGCCCGAAGGGATAGTTTTTCGCAAGCGAGCAATCGCAGCGGCCGGGCCCGTAGCCCTCAAAAGCAACTGCTCCCAAAAGGCCGCCTGCGCTGGGATTGGGTGTGCTGGGCGAGAAATACGGCACGCGGCCATGCTCCTCCCTCAAATAGCTCTGGAAATCGTAGCGCAAGCCGTAATCGAGCGTAAGCTTTCGTGTGATTTTCCAGCTATCCTGCGCGAATCCCGAGAAGGCGTGAGCGCCGAGGCGTGAATCCGAGGGCACCCCGATATAGCCGTTGTCCACGGCGCCCAAAAGAAAGCTGGCATATGGGAACCCGACCGTGCCGCCCGCCAGGCTTTGTCCGTTCGTCGAAGGGAGGCCTGATTCCGTCGCGCTGAACACAATCCAGGCGTTGGTATAGGATCTGATCCGGTCGAGGTAGCCTTCGAGAGTCATTTCTCCGCCGAACTTGAACGTATGATTGCCGTGGACCCAAGTGAGGCTCGCATTCGATGTCGGCTTGAGGTTCGTAATATCCACTTGCGAACCGGGTCCCATATTCGCCATGCCGCCTTGAGCGGCGCTCAGCCCCTGAATGCTCGGGAACATGTCTGAGTACGTCCCTGTCAATCCGATACCGGTCACAGGGTTGTAGGAACCAACTGGTTGGCCGACGAACGTATCGAGCAGACCTCCGCCGAAATGTAGAAGAAGCGTCGGCGTCAAGGTCTGATCGAAATTCACTCGGATGGTATGGGCCACGATGTAGCTCGGTACGCTGTTGATGGGAAAAGGCAGCCCGTTGTTATCGGGGGAAGTGGTCTCGGTGCGCGACCAGTATCCCGAGAGCTTCGATTTAGCGCTAAGCTGGTAATCCATTTTGAGCGACGGAATATAGGTGAGCCGCGGATTACCGTAGGTGGGAAGGTAATTGTTGATGAGCCCGCCGCTCGTCGCTTGGGGAATCAGGCTCTGTATCTTGAGCGCCACCGGATCGATGTCCGAGGCCGGGATGGTATTGTTCGGGAAAGGATTCCTGACCACCTGGCCATTTACGACGCTCTGTGAGTTGGGATCGTAAATCGTGTTCTCCAGGATCGGCCGTCCCAGCGGGTCGCAATCCGGCGTGGCGGCCGGGCATAGGTTGCGCCCCGTAAGCGCCTGGCTGAAGTTTCCGCTGCGGTAGGCAGTGGTGGGAACCGTGATCGGTACGTTGTTGGTGATTACGGTCTCCCGGTATTCTTCAAAGTTGGCGAAGAAAAACAGCTTGTCGTGGCCGTTGAACACTTTGGGTATCACCACAGGCCCGCCGAAAGTGAAGCCGAAGTCGTTGCGCCTTTGACGCGGCCGCAACAGGCCGCCGTCGCCGTTGCTGGTGAAGGGCGTGCCAGCGTTGAGCGCTTCGTTGACGAAGTATTCGTAGGCGCTTCCATGAATCTGGTTACTGCCGGACTTCATGGTCACATTGAAAAAGCCGCCGCCGACCTGGCCATATTCGGCCGCGTAATTGCTGGTTTCGACCGCGAACTCCTGAATTGCGTCTACGCTGGGCTGAGTCTGCGACTGGGTAGAGTACAGACCGTTGGTCGCATCCTGGCCCTCGATCCGCATGGCTTCGGTGTTACTAGGCATGCCGTTTATTCGAATACTAGAGTCGGGGCGCCAGTCGCTGCCCGGAAGGACCTGCAAGACGGCATAGGGATTTCGAATTCCTGCCGAACTGGCGCTGGAGCCTATCCCGAGGACCGGCAGGTTATCCAGGGACTCAGTGCCAACATTATGGCTGAGCTCCCCGCTCTCTGTCTTCAACAGCGGCGATTCCGCGGCGATGGTGACAGATTCGGAGTTGGCTCCGACCTCCAGTACGGCATCAACCCGCAGCGTCTGCGCGACCGGAAGAAGCAGGTTCTCGCGCACAAATTTCTTGAATCCCGGTACGGTCACGGTGAGTTGATACGTGCCGGTGGGCAACTGAGTAAGCGTGTAGTTGCCGGTGGTCGAAGTGGCCGCCTGGTACACAGCCCCCGTTTCCACATTTCTGACCTCAATCGCGGCGCTTGCGACCACCGCTCCGGTCGTATCGGCAACCGTGCCGGTAATGGTGCCACGATCGCTCTGTCCGAATGCAGGAAGAGCGCATAGTAGCAGACAAAAGCTGTATATGGAGCGGCGCATGGACAACCCCCTTCTTCCGACAGGAAACATGCACCTGATTCTTTTCGGCAGTGTATCGTCAGGTCTGCGGCGATGCCCCGTGAGTCGGTTGCAGCAGATGCTATCACCGGCGCCTCGGGCAGGCAATGCCCAAAATGAGCCAGCAAACGCTGT
>JASIAM010000101.1 GCA_030041985.1 Bryobacteraceae bacterium
ACGCAACACGTCGCACCCGCTGGGCGATACGATCAGCTCGTGTTCGCCGAGGGAGCGACAAACCCGCAGGCCATCCGGCGAGCGAGTTCGCAGAAGGTCTCGCATCTTCTGCGCGCATGGCTGCGGACCTGTCGCTGGTAGAAGACCAGCGACAGAGTATAGGCCAGCACGCCAATCATGGTGAGCACCACGAGCGCGGTGCTTTGGTGGACGGCGGGATGCTGGAGAGGGCAGTCGACGGTGATGGTCTGAAAGACTGCGGTGTCGCTGCGCCAGCGGGCGCGGCCGAGCTGATGAATGAAGAGCGGCGGTATGGAATCCAGAGAGAAATTGGTAGCCGGCTGGCTGCGCGACCGTGACTCGGCACCGTTTTTCGATGCGGACGGTCTTCACCACCCGCACCAGGCGATCGGCGACGGGCCAATCGAGCTCGGGCACATGCCACCAATGAACTTCCCGATCCGATTCGGTGGAGGCGCCGTGGGGGTCCGTCTGAGTAAAACGTTGGGCTTCCCGCAGCAACTCGGGCGGATTGTCTTCAGTGTGAAGACCCAATCCAGGCCCAAGGCTTCGATTTCTTTGACGAAGGGCGCCTGCAGGTAGAGAGCGTCGCCAACCAGCAGGTCGATGAAGCGTCGCCCCAACTGGCTGCTCAGATCTTGGAGTAATGCCAGGGCGCAAGACACTTCGCCTTCGCCGTCCTTTTGAAAGCGAACGCCCAAAGGAATGGGGACGGAAGGGCTGACCAAGACCACCGCGACGATGCGGTGATAGTACTGGATGTCGGTTCTCAACTCGCCGTTCCCCTTGTGCTGCACCTCGCGCTCCATACAGGCATCGCAGCAGCGGACAAAGGAGCTGCAGATTTCGATCCCGTCCACCGCCGCCACCGTCAGTCCCCTGGACCAGTCGGAACGCAGAACGCCGTTCCGTTTTAGGCGGCGCGCGATTTCGCAGATGAGCGCGAACACCGGTTCTGGCGACTGCCTTTCGAGGGCGTAGGCGAATGTATCGTCGCTGATCGACCCGATGCGTTTCGCCAGCGCGCCGCCGCAGCACGCGGCTTCGATCTGCAGCAGGCTGGGAAGCTGCATGGCGGCGCCGAGGAAGAGGGCGTCGAAGACCTTCTTCCAGGGATGCTGCGGGAACTGGCGTCCTTCGGGAAGAGCGTTCACCAGCCGCGAGAAATCGAAGACCTTGTCGAGATCGGTCTCCAGCCGGCGCAGGAGGGACAAGTTAGCGGTTATCCTTCTGTGCGAGAAACCGCTTCAGATTGATGCTGCAGATGGCGGCTGCAGCATCGTCGAAACGGCGGCGCATCGCGGTCTTCTCTCGCACCTGTTCCCTCAGTTCGGCGGGTACATTGAAGGCTTTCGGCTTGCCGTCGACCAGCACGGAGATCTGGAATTGGGAGTGAAGGCTCTTGCCGTCGGCGCAGCGGCAGTTGGGATGGCCGCAGGAGCGTTTGCGTTCGACAAAGGAACCGGGCAGCATCTCGCGCAGGGCTCCGAGGCTGCGGACGAGTCGGCCGCGGCGCTCGCGGTCGGGGCCCGGCGGCTTTTTCATATATGACCGTACAAAAACAACTCCGATCCGCATGGGAGTAATGCCTGCGCCCTGGCGGCCTCGCTGAGATAGTCGCTCGCTGGCGCCCCAACCCGGGATAAATCCTGATCGGCCCGGCCATTTTTCGCACCGTTTCCGCATACAGAGACGAGAGTACAAAGGCTCTCCCAACTCAATGCAGAGGAGACATTTGTGAACAAAAGAGAAATAGAAAAGCCGATCCAAACGTTTCAAGAGGCTGGACGCGAAGATTCTTCCGCTCTGGTAGGCGAAGCCTATCAGGAGCTGCGCCACATTGCTCGGGCGTTCCGGCGGCGGTTTCCCACCAGACCCTGCAAACGACCGATCTCGTACATGAAGCATTCGTCCGGTTGGCCAAAAGCGGTCCGAAAAAATATGTGAATCAGCCATACTTTTTGGCTTGTTCGGGACGGGCGATGTATGCGGTCCTAGTCGACCGCGCCCGGAGTCGTCAAACCTGGAAGCGGGGCCGCGGTTTTATCAAGATCTCTTTGGACCATATCGACCCGGCGAGCTTTCCAATGCCCGAATTTGCGGATTTGCGAGAAGCGCTGGAAAGCCTTGGCGCGGTCAATCCGAGGCTTCGACAAGTGCTCGAACTCCGGTTTCTGATAGGGCTTTCGGCTCTGAGCAAGAATTCGATCAACTCCAAGCAGAGCGGCTTTGTGGGTGAACGGGATTTCGGTACACTCAACGGTTGCGCGACAGCGACCTGACGAAACTACTGGGGTGGCCGGGGGGTACCGAGTGTACCGGCACGAGATCAATGAGCGTGCCAAGAAGCTCAAGCTGTGGATACGCCGGAAGCGCGGGAATCGGAAGTGGTTGTGCTCCGGATGCGGACGCAAACTGGAAGCGGCGCACGACATTAGCGAGCGCGAGGTGCGCGATTTGCCGTGCCTGGAATTCCGCACGACGGTAGGCCCTTCCTACATCCAGACCATCCGTGACATCGGCTACCGCTTCGAAGCGGGGTAACCATACAAGACGCTTGGCCCGGCCGGATGTTCCCCGTGACCGCAAGCGACTGATGTTCATGACCGCATACTCCCTCCCCGATGACCGAAACTTCGCACACAGTGCACTGCCGGGACTCGGAGTTTTGCTCGACGCCGCTGCGGCGCAAATTGCGTTGTCATAGATCTGGAGCGCTCGGCCGCCCCGGATAGGCGTAGGGCCGCTAGATGGTATGTATCTGCTCGCGGAAGTTGGCCAAGTACGAATTGAACGTGCATTGCTTTCGGAACGCTTCATGAAGACCGATTCGCAGGATATTATTGTGGTCGGCGCGTCGGCGGGCGGCATTGACGCGCTAGTGGCGGTTGCCTCAACCCTTCCCGCCGATCTGCCGGCGACGATCTTTGTCGTAATGCACTTGCCGGCTTGGCATGATTCCGCGTTACCGGCGATTTTGAGCCGCAACGGCCCACTCCCCGCAATTCACCCCAAATCCGGTGAAAAGATCGAGCGCGGCAGAATCTATGTAGCCCCGCCGGATAAGCATCTTCTGATTGATTCCGTCGACTCTGTGGAACTTTGGCATGGTCCGAAAGAGAACAACTTCCGCCCGTCAATCAACGCGCTCTTCCGTTCCGCTGCGGTGGCCTACGGAAAGCGTGTGGCAGGCGTTATTTTAACGGGCGCCCTGGATGACGGTGCGACCGGACTGTGGTGGATCAAACGAAAGGAAGGCATAGCCATTGTGCAGGATCCGGCCGACGCCCAGTTCCCTCAAATGCCGCAGGCAGCCCTGACCCACCTGCCGGTGGATTACGTTGTGACGGCGGCCCAAATCGGAGCGATATTGACCGCACTTGCGCGTGGCGTCCGGGAACCCGCAGAGGTCCGGAATGAGGAATTGCCGAGAACATGAGCTCACGTCTGATTAACGCGACCTGCCCGGAATGCAGAGGACCGCTCACCGAGATCAGCGACGGGAACGTGGTTGAGTACCAATGCCTGGTGGGCCATCGCTACAGCCCCGAGGCGCTCTTGCACACACACAGCGACACGGAGGAGCGTGCTCTATGGGCGGCCGTCGTAGCGCTCGAAGAGGCGCAGAACCTTGTCAGCGCTGTATCGCCCCATCTGCCCGCCTCTGCTCGCACATTGTTAGAAGCGCAGGCTGACAAAAAGACCCAGCAAGCCGCACAAGTACGTGACGTCGTGCAGCAGCTTTCGCCCTTCCGAACAGAGTGACTTCGATGCGCGCCTGGCGTCTCGCTGCCTGCGCTGCGTGATCCGCTGCGGCATCGCTGCGTTGCGCTCGCCTCCGCCTATGGCCGGTGAATCAACTCGATTCGGTTACCTGCGGGATCGATCGCGAAGCCGATGACGATACCAGTGTTTCCGAACGGGCGAGGATCGCCCGTCATCATCCCTCCGGCAGCTTTGACCGCGGCCACGGTTGCCGCCATGTCTTTCACCAGGAAGATCACATGCGGGATCGGGTCCTTCACATCGTCGGAATCGCGATGAAAGAGCACCATCAGCGGGTTTTTGTTCGCCTTGGCGGCTTCGGCCGTGGCGCCGAAATTAACGAACACCTCAGTGCCTCCCGGATTTTGGATCCGGTTGACCTCCTGCATACCAAACGCGGCCTGGTAAAACTTCGCCAGAGCGACGGTGTCTTTCGCGGCAATGCGCACCGAATCGAGGGTCACTTGAGCATTGGCGGCGCCCGCGAGCAGCAGCGCGGCTGATATCGCTAGAGCAGTACGGTGAAGTATCTTCATCAAAACTTTGTTACCTCGGTGAAGTTAAAATCGCTCACCTTCATGGCGGGCACTACCATGTCCATGCCTTCCTCTCCGGAAGCGCGCACCGCTGGGCTCAGCGCCTCTACATGGGAAAGCAGCTCAATCAGGCTCTGATTGAAGCGGAAGTTGCGAACACCGCCTGTGACTTCGCCCCCTTCAATAAGAAAGGTGCCGTCGCGCGTCATTCCCGTGAAAATCTTCTCGTAAGGGTCCACCTCGCGGATGTACCAGAGGCGCGTAACCAAAATTCCCCGCTCGGTGGATTTCACCATTTCCTCCACCGGCGACTCGCCGCCGCGAAACACGATGTTGGCCGGCGCTTCCCCCACCTCGTTCGGCAAAGGATAGCCATGCCCGGTCGGCGTCACTCCCGCTGCTGCTGCGGCCTGCCGGCTATACGCCAGCTCGCGAACCACGCCCTCTTCCACCAAGGTGAGGCGCCGCCGCGGGACACCCTCGCCATCAAAGGGCGCGCCGGATTGATACGGATCGAAGCAATCGTCGTAGATGGAGATGTTATCGCCGAAAATTTTCTTCCCCACGCGCTCATTCAAAAAGCTGCGGCCATCGCGCAGGGCGGTAGCGCTGAAATCGCCGAACATCTGGCCCACCAGGTCGAGCACCGCCGCCGGCTCCAGTACGACCGTGTAGCGGCCGGCTGGTAACACGCGTGGCTCCCGCGAGAGATCGGCTTTACGCGCGGCTCGCACCGCCAGCTCGAGCGGCTCTAAATCCCCGTGGTAGCTTGCACTGGCTTTTGCCCATCCGGAACTGTCCGCAGCCAGGGCGGTGACGGAAAACCGCGCTAATGTTTCGGCGTACCAGCGGGAAATGCCTTCGCTGTTGAGCAGCGCAAATACCGAACTCCCAGTCGCATAAGCGCCGGCCGCGGTCTGTCCCTTGTCCTCTACAGCCGCAATCGCCTCGGCCGCAGCCAATGCCCGTTCTTGCGGATTCGCCTGCGCGGTGGCTTCAAAGAACCGTTTTTGAAGCTCTTCCGGCTCGGCATAATCTCGCCCGGCGGCCAGCGGCAACAGCTCCGGATCAGGCTCCATCAGCCGCGTGATGCCGATGGCGGCTTCCACCACGTCTCGAATGCCCTGGGCATCCAGGCGGTTGGTGGACGCGCGCGCCGTGCGGCCCTCGATTACCGGGCGAATCGAAAGATGCACGCCGCGCTCCGCTACGTTCTGATGAATCGTGTTGCCGGCGAACCGCGTCAGCGCATCCTCGCCGCCGGCGATCAGAGCCTCGACATCGCGTACTCCATATCCGCGCACGCAATCCATCACCTGCTCGAAAATGGCCTCGCAGCGCTGCGGCCCCAACTCCTCCAGTAGATCATCCGGCATAAGCGCTACCAATCTTGATTTTGCGGAATCGCGCGGGGCTGGCCCCGTGCCCCGTGCCCATCACCTGCTCCGGTTGGCCCTTGCCGCAGTTCGGCACCCCCCACAAGGTCCAGTGTTCGGGTCCCGCAATGGCCGAGCAGGCATTCCAGAATTCCGTCGAGATGCCGCTATAGCTGGGGTTCTTCAGCATACGCACGCGTTTGCCGTTGCGAATCTCCCAGCCGATTTCGCAGCCAAACTGGAAGTTGTAGCGCTTATCGTCAATCGACCAGCTCCGGTTAGTCTGCATATAGATGGCGTGATCCGCGTCGAAAACCTCCTCCAGCGTTTGGCGGCCGGGTTCCAGGCTGACGTTGGTCATGCGGATCAGCGGTATGCGCGCCCAGCCATCCGCCCGCATACAGCCATTCGACCGCGTCTGGCCCACATGAGCCGCGGTTTCCCGCGACGTCATGTAGCCGGTGAAACGCCCGTGGCGAATGATGCCGGTCGATTGAGCCGGCACGCCCTCATCGTCGAACGCAAACGTGCCCAGACCCGGACCATGCTCCAGGCGCGCATCGCAGACCACATTCACGAGCTCCGAGCCATAGCGCAGCTTGCCAAGCTGATCGAGCGTCAAAAAGCTCATACCGGCGTAGTTGGCTTCGCTGCCCAGAACGCGATCCAGCTCAATCGGATGGCCGATCGATTCGTGAATCTGCAAGCCCAGTTGCGAGCTGTCCAGAATGAGATCGAATTCGCCTTCCGGGCACTGATCGGCGCTATGCAGAGCCACCGCTTCCTCCGCAATGCGCGGCGCATTTTCGAGGAGCTGCAGCTCTTCGACCAGTTCATAGCCTTTCAGTTGATACTGCCCGCCGAAAGAATTGGGATAAGACCGGCGCTGAATCTCGCCATCCTGGTAACTCAGCGCAGAGTATCCGGCGCCTGCGGTGTAGCGCGTCTGGTCGATGAGGCTGCCTATGGTCGATGCGAACACCTGGCGGCGCCGTTCGAAGTGCATGGAGGTTTCCGCGAGAGTCACACCGCTCGCGCGGCGCAACTCGGCATCCACGGCCAGCAGCGTAGCAAGCTGTTGGTCCGCCGAAATCGAAAAGGGATCTATACGGCAGGGCGAGACCCACGTGCTTTCGAATTTCTGCTCGGGCGCAAGGACGACGTCCTGCTTGCGGGCAGCGACGCTGGCCTGCGCAATCTCCCGCGCGAGGCGGGCGGCGGAAGCGATGCCGGAGGGCGTCAGATCGTCGGTGGCGGCAAAGCCCCAGCAGCCGAAGACCAGCACCCGAATGCCGATGCCCATCGATTCGTTCCCCGAGGCATGCCCCACCTTGCCGTTTTTCGTTGCAATCTGCCGGTCGCGAATTTCCTGCACCCGCGCATCCGCATACGTTACGCCGGCACCGGCTACTGCGTCCAAAGCATGAAGCGCCAGATCTTTCATCGCGGGGTGATCAAACCTCCCAGTTTGTCCTGCTCGCTGGCACTCACACGAGGGAAGCGCGTGGCATAGGCTTCCGCATACTTGAGTCCCGTGCCGGTGTTGTACACCACGATTTGATCGGCGGGTTTCAGCAGGCCCGACTCTAACAGTTTAGGAAGCGCCGCCACGCACGCCGCTCCTTCGGGCGCAGCGTAAATGCCCTCTTGGGAAGCCAGCAGCACTCCGGCATCGAGCATGGCGGCGTCGCTCACTGCCAGCGCTGTTCCGCCGCTCTTGCGCACCGCTTCAAGCACCAGGAAATCGCCCAGTGGTTTGGGGACGCGCAAGCCGCTGGCGACAGTGTGGGCGCCGTCCCAGAATCGGCTGCGCGGTTCATTTTCTTCGAACGCCCGCACGATCGGCTGGCAGCCTTCGGCCTGCACCGCGATCATTTTGGGACGCCGGCTGCCGATCCAACCCATGCGCTCCATTTCCTGAAACGCTTTCCACATGCCGATCATTCCCACGCCGCCGCCGGTCGGGTAGAGGATCGCATCCGGGAGCTCCCAATCCATCTGCTCGGCCACTTCATAGCCCATGGTTTTCTTCCCTTCGATGCGGTACGGCTCTTTAAGAGTGCTCAGGTCGATCCAGCCCTCGGCTTCTTTGCGCTCGGCGACCATGCGGGCACAATCGCTAATCAAGCCATCCACCAGCGTAACCTCAGCGCCATAGGCTTTCGATTCGAGGTAATTGGCCTCCGGAACATCGCGCGGCAGGAAAATGTGAGCTTCGATTCCGGCGGCGGCGGCGTAAGCAGCCAGCGCCCCCGCGGCATTTCCGGCTGAGGGAATGGCCACCTTGCGTACTCCCAGTTCCACGCACATCGAAATCGCGCAGGAAAGCCCGCGCGCTTTGAAGGAGCCTGTAGGATTCAATCCCTCGTCCTTGATCCAGAGGTGATCGGCGCCAAGCCGGCTACCGAGGCGGCGCGCGCGGATGAGAGGGGTCCAACCCTCGCCCAAGGAGATTATATGTTCCTCAAGGGGTGGCAGCACGGGAGCGTAACGCCACATACTGGAACGGCCATTGCGCGTCTCGCGCCGCGGCCAGCGGTGGCGGATGTAATCCAGGTCGTAGCGCATCAGCAGCGGGCCGCCACACTCGCACAACCCCGCTGGCTGGTTCGCATCGTACCTGCGGCTACATAAGCTGCATTCCAAATGCGTAGCTCTGGGCATTCTAGAAAAGTCTAGCATCGTGCGTATAATAAAAACGGAAATCGGATGGCCGACACACAACTGTACCTCGCGGTGGGCGTTCCCGTCGTGGTAAACCTGATTGGTTTGGGTATCTTCGCTAACCTGCTGATCCACCACTTTGACAAGCGCTTCGATGAACTAGACAGGCGCTTCGAAGACAAGCTGGGCATCCGCTAAGCTTGCGCCGCCCGCGCCGGCGCCCGCACATCACGCAGGACGGCGCTCCAACCAATCCCTCCCAAGTCCCTCCCGTATGCATCCTCCTCCAGCGAAAACGCCACATCCACCCGCGCTCCCGCCGGTAGTTCGGCTGCGCGCGCGGCAAAGTTCCAGGCTTTCAACACCAGGGTGCGGCCGTTCTGGCGCGCCAGAACGCGCAGATGATTCTCATTCCACGGGGCCGGAGGGCCGGCAACCTCGACATCCAGCGCGGCGAAAAGAGGCAGTGGGTTGCCGTGCCCGAAGGGCGCGAGCGCAAACAGCTCCGTGATGGTCCGCTCGTTAATTTCCCGAAATTCCACCACCGCATCCAAAGCCAACTGCGGCCGCAGATCTTCGGGGAGGAGCCGCGCGGAGGCGTACTGATGGAAGCGCTCGCGGAATTCTGCGACGCGGCCGGTTTCGAGCGTCACTCCCGCCGCATAACGATGGCCGCCAAAGCGAACGAATAAATCCGGCATGGCTTCGAGCGCCTCAAGCAGGTGGAAGCCCGGAATGCTGCGCCCCGAGCCTTGCGCCAATCCATCTTCCGGGTTGCGGCCCAGAACAAACACCGGGCGATGCAGCCGCTCTACCAGCCGGCTGGCCACGATGCCCAACACGCCGCGATGCCAGTCCTCGGCATAGTAGACGAGCGCGGCCGCGGATTGATCCACTGCCAGCCGTTCACAGGTTTCGCGAATGCCGGTCTCCACCTGCTGGCGCTCCGCGTTCTGCTCCTGAAGCTGGCGGGCCAACTCGCGGGCGCGGGCGGGGTCGGCGGTGAGGAACAACTCGATGACCGCGCGGGCGGTATCCATGCGTCCCGCCGCGTTCAGCCGGGGCGCGATTTGAAACGCCACCTGGCGAGACGTGGGCACGCGCGTTCCCGCGAAGCCGGCCGCATCGAGCAACGCCCGAAGGCCCGGATTGCGTACTTCGGCTAAGCCATTCAGGCCGTGTTTGACGATCACGCGGTTCTCGCCGGTGAGAGGCACCACGTCCGCCACGGTCGCAATAGCGACCATTTTCAGGAACGATTCCACCACCCGGCTGCGCTTCTCCGAGGACCACTCCAGAGTGTTGATCAGAGCCTGCGCCAGCTTGAAGGCGACGCCTGCGCCGCAGAGATCCTTAGCGGGATAGGCGCAGTCGGGGCGATTGGGGTTGAGCACTGCGAGAGCTGCGGGCAAGTCGGCTTCGGGCAGGTGGTGGTCAGTTACGATGACATCGATTCTCAACTGGTTGGCGCGGTCCACAACCGCCGCGGCGCGGATTCCCGTATCCACGCTGACGATCAACCGGACTCCTTCGGCCGCGGCTCGTTCCACAACTTCCGGCCGCATTCCGTAGCCATCGCGCAGGCGATGGGGAACATGCCAGGTTGCGGCGCCTCCGGCCAATTCGATGGCTTTGGCCAGAATCACTACGGAGGTGGCGCCATCCACATCGTAATCGCCGTAGATCAGGATTCGTTCACAATCGCGAATCGCACGGCGCAGCCGGTCGAGCGCGCAGTTCATATCGCGCAGGGCAAACGGATCGTGCAGTTGGTCGAGAGACGGAGCGAGGAAACGCCGCGCACACACGGGGTCGGCCAAGCCGCGGCTCACCAGCACCCGAGCGGCGGGAGTTCCGATGCGCAGAGCCGCGCATAGAGCATCGACGCTCAAGGGGTTGGGCGATGCCATCACCCAGCGGGCCGCGTCAGTGCGCATCAATTCTTTGAAAAGTAGCCGCCCAAAGGATTCTCGCTATCCAGATCGTTATCCTCGAAGCGCGAACTTATTTCCTCCTCAAGGCCGAGGAACTCCTCGTACCAATCCGGCTGCACCTCGTAGACATACAGGCGGGAATTGCAGTCGAAAGCCAACTCGATCGTGCAAGTGACGCCTTCGAAAATGCGCATCTCGCGCAACCGCCGTTCGTGGTCGCGCTGCTCTTCGCGCGACAGGTCGGAATCTTCCAGTTGTTCCAGCAGCTCGTCGACATCGGAAGCTGCAAATTCGCGGCTGGCGAAGATCATCAGTTTGACGCCGGTCTTGCGCGCAGTCTCGAGAAACAACTGGTAGTCGGGGTAGTGCTCAACGTCCCAGAGCACCATGGGCAATCCTTCCAGGCCCCCGGGGCTGCTGTGAAAAACAGCAAATCCGCCGGCTTCCAGAGCGTCCAGGATTTCGCGTTTGAGAGTATCCAGATTCAGATCCACGTTTGCCTCAGCGGGTTCCTTGCGGGCCCAGCATCACCAGAATATCAGAGGGTCCGGCCAAGTCGCGGGCGGAGGGAGTGAGGATGGTTTTCGGCCCGATGTAAATTTTGCGGTTTTCGCGAATCGCGTCGCGCACGTCGGCTTCACAAACAAAAGAGACGGCTTGAGGCGGGGGAGGGGGAGAAGCCGGCGGGGGCGCGGGGCTGGAAGGCGGAGGCGCCGGCGCGGCTGTGGGAGCGGCGCGCCTTGCCAGGAAGCGGTCTACGGCTGCGGCGGCCGCGGCGGGTTCGGGCGCCTGGTGCGCGGCCCCACGTAAGGAAAGGTAGCGCTCGACCGCGGCCGCGATCGCCGTGCGATCGGGCGCGAGAACATGGCCTTCGGATTCACTCCCGTTTTCCCGCACCTGGTAGGCGAT
>JASIAM010000102.1 GCA_030041985.1 Bryobacteraceae bacterium
GTAAACGCTATTGGTTTGCTGCCCCGTAACGGTGATGGGCGGCGGATTCTGCAGGAAGGCCATGATACCGGGAACGGAGAATAGCTTGGGACGCAGCTCGCCAATGACCTGATCGACCGAGAGCTTGCGCTCATTCCGGGGCTTGAGCACCACGTAGACGATCCCCGTATTGCCGTCGCTTGCGTAGGAGAACACGCCATCTACATTGGCGTCCTTTTGAATGATGTCGGAGAGAGCGCGCTGGTGTTTGGCCATCGAGACAAAAGAAATGTCCTGGCCGGCGATGGTCGGGCCGAAGATGGTTCCGCTATCGGTGCTGGGGATAAAACCGGTGGGCATAATGCGGAACAGGTAGATGGTTCCGCCCAGCAAAGCGAGCGCGAGCATGAGGGTGACGAACTGGTGACGCAAGACCAGCAGAAGCGAGCGGTCATAAGCCCGCGTCATGGCAGTGAAGCCGGCTTCGAGTGCGCGGTAAATTACTCCATGCCGCGCTGTGTGCCGGTAATGCAGGTAGCGGCTACCCAGCATCGGGGTGAGGGTCAGGGAAACAAACCCGGAAATCAGAATGGCGACGGCAATGGTTACGGAGAACTCATGCAGCAGCCGTCCCACAATGCCGCCCATGAAGAGCACGGGAATGAAGACGGCCACCAGAGAGATGGTCATGGAGACAATGGTGAATCCGATTTCGCGGGAAGCCAGAAACGCGGCTTCGCGGCGCGATTTCCCCATCTCGACGTAGCGAACGATATTCTCCAGCATGACGATGGCATCATCCACCACGAACCCTACCGATAACGTGAGCGCCATCAGAGAGAGATTGTTCAGGCTGTAGCCGAGCAGGTACATGACGGCGCAGGTGCCAATAATCGAGAGCGGCACCGCCACGCCCGGAATCACGGTAGCGGAGAGGTTGCGGAGGAATAGCGCGATCACCAGCACGACCATGCAGATGGTCAGCACCAAAGTGAATTTGACGTCATCGATGGAGGCGCGAATGGATTGCGAAGCGTCGTAAATGATCTCCAGATTCAGCGCGGGAGGGATCTCCGCTTTGAAGACCGGCATGAGCGCCGTGACGTTATCGGCAACCTGCACGGTGTTGCTGCCGGGCTGGCGCCGCACTGCCAGCACCACGCTGCGGCGTCCATTCATCCAGGCGGCGACACGCTCCGTCTCGACGCTGTCCAGCACCTCGCCCAACTGATCGAGGCGGACGGGCACACCATCACGCCAAGCGACGATGAGCGGGCGGTAAGCAGCGGCATTGGTCAACTGGCCCGCGGTATGCACGGTGAACGCCTGCTTGGCGCCATATAGCCGCCCGGTCGGAAGGTTGACATTGCTCGACTGGATGGCCCTCTGCACATCATCGATACCGACTCCCAGGGCATTCAAGGCATCGGGATTGAGGCGCACGCGAACCGCATATTTCTGGCCGCCAAATACCTCCACTTGCGAAACACCGCTTGACATGGAGATGCGCGGCGCCATTACTGTTTCGGCGTACTCATCGACGGTGGAGGGCGGCAGGGTATCGGAGGAGAGAGCCAGGTACATGATGGGCTGCTCGGCCGGATTGACCTTCTGATAAGTCGGCGGACGCGGCAAATCGGGCGGCAGCAAGCCCTGCGCCGCGGCTATGGCGGCCTGGATATCCTGCGCGGCGGCATCGATATTGCGCTCCAGCTCGAACTGCACCGTAATGTTGGTCGATCCCTGCGAGTTGGTGGAGCTCATCGAATCGATGCCCGCGATGGTGGAGAATTGGCGCTCGAGCGGGGTGGCCACGGCCGAAGCCATCGTTTCGGGATCGGCGCCGGGCAGGGAGGCGCTTACCTGAATCGTCGGATAATCCACGCTGGGCAGCGCCGCCACCGGCAGCGCCCGATAGCCGACGATGCCGAACAGCGCGATGGCAAACATCACCAGCGCGGTCATGATCGGCCGCTCGATGAAAATGCGGGAGAGGTTCATATTGGCCGGTTCATATAGGTTTGGAATCGATCTGGCTGGCGGGGACGGCGCGGATGTGAGCGCCGGGGAACAGGCGCAATTGACCGTCGGTAACGACTCTTTCACCGGCAGACAGGCCTTTGGCGATGGTGACCTTGTTGCCGACATTCGATCCCACGGTAACCGGCCGTGGCTCCACCGTCTCGTCCTGCTTCACCACAAAAACCATTTGCCCGTTAGCGCCCGGCTGAACGGCTTCGGCGGGCACGACCAGAGCTTGATTCAGCGTTCCGATCGTCAATGTCACATCCGCGAATTGGCCGGGAAACAGCAGCCCGGCTTGATTATCGAAGGTGGCTTTCAAGTGAATCGTGCCGGTGTTGGTGTCCACGGTGTTTTCGATGACCTCGAGGATGCCGTCGACAGGGTGCGCGGCATCGTCGCGCGGGGTCGCCCGAACGGGCAACTTATGCTCGGCGGCGTTGCGCCGGATCTCGCTCAAGTATTCCTCGGGCGCATTGAAGCTGACCCAGATGGGATTCAATTGATTGATGACCACCAGCGGATTCCCATTGGCGCCCACCAGGTTGCCCTGATGGATTAAGAGGTTGCCGGTGCGGCCGGAAACCGGGGCGTAAATTTCGCAATAGGTGAGGTCGAGCTTGGCTTTATCGATGGCGGCTTTATCGTTATCGATGGCCGCATTGGCGCTCTCGATGGCCGCCTGGTCGGCCAGGATGGATGCGCGCTGCGCCTCGGCCGCGGCGGTCGATTGTTCGCGCTGCGATTTGGAAGCGAGGCCTTCCTTGCTGAGTTCCTGATTGCGGGCATCGTCGGCTTCGGCGCTCTTCAATTGCGCCTCATCGCGTGCCCGGTTGGCTTCGGCCTGCCGCAACTGCGCTATGTCTCGCGCCAAGGTGGCTTGCGCCTGGCGGAACTCTTCCTGATAAGGCCGCGGATCGATTTCAAACATCAGCTCGTCTTTTTTGACGTTGGTGCCTTCGACGAAGGCGACTTTGACGATCAACCCTGTGACTTGGGAGCGGACCTGAATCACGGCGGAGGGTTCGACACGGCCCACAGCTTGAATCGTGATCGGCACCGGCTGCTGGACGACCGGCGCGACGCTTACCGGCACTACGGGAACCGGACCAGCCGTCTGCGCCTTCTGCTGTTGGCAGCCGCAAATGGAGAAGATAATTCCTGCCAGAGCAAAGGCCGCGATCATCGGCGGACGCGTCACCGAATACCTCCCACGTTTGGCTTGCAAGCTGAGAAAGTGCTGTTCTTTAGTATATCGTGGCGTTGGTGCGGTTACGCTGCCCCGCCGGGGAAGGCCCACGATTTCGGAAAGCCGCTGGAGGCGGGGCTCGCCTGCAACATGCGCAGATAACTTGGTTCGATCTGTTAAGTAAGAGCGGTCATGCTACATTGCCGCGGACAGTGATCAGCATTCGGGCCGCGATCCGCGACCACTCCATCAGCGTTCCCGCGCCCGAAAACACGGTCCGCTACCAGATGCCGAACGCCTGTAACACGTGCCACTTGGACAAGGACGCCCCATGCGGCGGGGCATATGAGCCGTTTCCGCGATGATCCCCGCGTCCGGACGGCCCTCGAGCGCGCGCTCACCGATGCCGAGCCTCTGGTTCGCGGCGTGGCGGGGACCCATATTACTCAGACGCACAAAAACTGCTCCAAACGCTGCCCGCGGAGATCCAGCCGCGATAGCGCTGCCAGCGTTGCTGGCCTGTCATACCTTCCAGACAACCGAGCAATAGCTTCTTTCCCAGCGTGTAACTGAGCATGTAAGAGCGGTACTCATTCAGATACTTGAGCATCGCCTCGCTATAGGTCATCAGAAGCTGGTCATCCAGCGCTGACGCCGCCCGCTCGAATTCCAGTTCGCCATCGAGATAACGGCGCGCTATGGGAACTTCGGCCATTCCCAGTTCCGCCACGAAACTTTCCACGCGCAGATATTGCTCCACTAGAGAGGGATCGATCCCGGCAACGGGAAACAAGGCATCGCGCTCAAAGCTGAGCCGTTCGGGTTCCGGAAACGCAACATCCGGAGCCACGGTGGCGGCGGCCTCGGAAGCGAAGGATTGGGGGCTGAAGACCGGCTGCACGGTTAGCTCCAGCCGGCCCCTTTTCTGAACCAGTTCGAGATCCTGGAGCGAGTTGTAGACGTGATGTCCGGGATAAGCTTCATGACAGGCAAGCGCCAGAGCGCGGTCAACCGTCAGTTCGTAATCGGAGTTGATACGAATGAGACTGCGGAAGTGTCCCTGATAAGTGCTGTAACCATCCCAAGGTTGGTTAGAGACGTACTCCACGGAAATGCTTTCGCCGGGAGGAAGCGCCAGATGAGAAACTGTGCGGGCACGGCAGCCTGCGATGGCCCGCTCGAAGACTGCCGGTAGCCGTTCGGGAGAGATGAGGAATTTTCGTTCGAAGGCGGCATACCGCCGGGCCAGTGACCCCGAACCGGGCAATAGGCGCGCCAGTTTTCCCCGGATGGCCGCAAATTCAGGTGAATCTCTCTCTGGCGGCACGCGAATACCGAACAGGATTTGCGCTTCGTCATCGAAACGGCGGTGCACGCCAGTTAATTGTTCCGCTCGGGCACTGATGGCTCGAAGCTGCAAAGTGAGAAACTTCACTCGCGATTCGCCACTGTGAACGGGCAGCGCTTGCAAGCGACTTAGTAAAGACTCGGCGGACTTACGGATAGCGCGCAAAGAGGGTGGATTGGCCCGGATATCCGCCACCCAATTCGCCGGACCGCTATAGAAATCAAGCGAATCGGGGTCCCTTTCGCCAAGTGCCACGGCCAGCCGGACATATTCCCGGGCGATTGCATCCACTGGATCGCGGCGCGTAAAACAGCTAGCCAACAGCAAACATGTTGCTGTGCAGGCGCACACGGTCAGCGATCCAGAGCGGCGATGCGCCTGCCGCCAGAATGTGCGACAGCAACGTGAGAGCAGAGGCGGCCTGCGCGGCGCACATCCAGCGAGGTTGTGTTGCAAACGGCCGGCGTACGGGCTTCGAAACAGTGGTGAAACCCCGCGTAGCAAGAACAGGACCGTCAAATATCTCATGGCCCAAGACTAGGTCCTAGACAAGAAGTTTAGAATCAGTTTACCCTCGTTTGTCTTCAGTCAACAAGAAGCTGGCGCCACTTATCGGTTGTATAGAAGATTTTTCATTGACATGCTCCTGGTGGCAGAACTAAACTCGAACATAAATCGATCAGACACGAGGGAGAGACTGCTGCGATGGCGGCAGCACCGAAGGGGCAAACAGGGCTGATGTAAGCACTGTGAAACTCTCAGGTAAAAGGACTTCGTATCTGCGACCCTCTGGCCCTGCCCATCGTTGTGGCGGTCTTGGCCCTGACGCCCAGGTTCCTTGAGTCGAGTTCTAGTCAACAGAGGATTTCCAGGAAAGGGTAAATTACTGCTCCTGGAGTTATTTCCGAAGCCGATATCTTGACGAGAATGCGGCAGCCGAAATGGCTGGGCAGTTAGCTGCGCCTATTCATTCCCGATTGCGCCTGTAACTTACACTTCCGGCCGACTGACCTACATTCCCGTCCTTTTACGCTGCAACTCTTCGATTACCGGGAAAGGGATTCTGTCATGAAACACAGTCTCGCACGCACACGCGCATTTTCTTATTGGGCGCGATGGGGATTTAGCCTATGTTTCGGCTTGGTTACCAGCCTGGCGCCGCTTTTCGCACAGGGGCCCACTACGGGCAGTATCGCAGGTACGATCACTGACCCTTCGGGAGCTGTCTTTCCCGATGCCAAGATCTCGGTCTCCAGTCCGGCGCTGCTGGTGCCGCAGTCAACCGTCAGCTCCAAAGAAGGAACTTACCGTTTTCCTTCGCTTCCTCCGGGAACATACATGCTGACGGTGGAAGCGGCGGGTTTTGAAACTGCCAAGCGCGAGGGACTCGACATCGTTGCCGGCTTCAATGGCACGGTCGATATCACGCTGGCGGTCACGGGCCAAGTCCAGACAGTTGCAGTGAGCGCGGAGGCGCCAGTGATCGATGTGGAGAATACCAAAGAGCAAGACGTGTTTGTTGCCAGTACCCTCAAAGAGATTCCGAATTCGCGCGATATGTGGAGTCTGATCGGAGTTTCCCCGGGTATGATCGTGAAAAGCTTCGACGTTGGGGGATCGGCTGCGGGAACACAGATCGCTTACTACGACTATGGCCAAACGGGCCAGCAGCGCGTGCAGATGGATGGCGTGAATCTGACCGAAGGCAATAGCGCTTCTTCGGCTTATAGCGATTACGGTTCGTTCGCCGAGGTAAACTTCGGGACAACCGGAAACGACGCCTCCATGCCGACTCCAGGGACGCTGGTCAATTTCGTGGTGAAATCGGGCGGTAACCAGTTCCACGGAGACGTTTATCAGGATTACGAAAACCCGGATTTTCAGGGGCATAACATCAACACCTCGCAACTCAACAAAGGCGCCGGAATCGGAACGCGGATTACCAGTTACCGGGATACCAATGGCGACTTGGGCGGCCCAATCAAGAAGGACAAGCTCTGGTTCTTCCTCTCCGCACGCCAGCAGGAGATCGGCACCACGGTGACTGGTTATCCCGTGAACAATCCCAGCTCCGGCCCTCCATTCACCACGACGCTGAGCAATGCGACATACAAGGTCACTTATCAGCTCAACGCGAACAACCGGATTTCCAACTTCCTGAACGTGGAGCGCAAACAGCAACCTTATCGGAACGCGTCCAATACACAGTACTCCGACGCTATTTACAACGAAGATTTATCGGAGTGGATTGGCAATGTGATGTGGGAGAGCACTCTAAGCCCCAATGCGTTCTTGAGTGTGATGGCCGGCGATTGGGGTTACAACTGGACGAACACGCCCTATAAAGGGCCGAATGGCCAATTCGACTACCGGCGGACGGAACTCACCACAGGCGACACGGCCGGAGCATTCGATGAGAATAGATATAACCGGCGGCGCAGTCAATTCGTTCCGACATTTTCGTACGCCGCCAATAATCTTCTTGGGCGTCCTCACTTCATCACGATAGGCTTTCTTACCGAGAAGGAAACCTATAACTTCGAACAGTATGCCTACCCCGGCGACGTTCTGGAAACATTTGACAGCACAGGGGGACTGCCCGACTTCACCACACCGTACGAAGTCACTATCTACAATACGCCGGCGATTACTTTCGACTACTTACGGCATAACGGAGCTTACATTACCGACAAAATCAAGGCCTCGCGCAAACTGACAGTGACTGTGGGTGTCCGCTGGGATTACAACACGGCGTGGCGGCCCACGGAAACGGTTCGCCCGGACGCCGCTTATGCGGGATTTTTCTATCAAGGCGCGCCCTTGGCGAATGGTTATTCGATTCCTGAGAAGTATCCCAACCTCGAGATTCCGGGAAACACAGGTGTGATTCACTGGACTCACGCTTTCGCCCCTCGTGTCGGATTCGCTTACGATCTTTTCGGTAACGGCCGGACCAGCATCAAGGCCAGCTTCGGCACGTATTATGAAAACCCGGGGCTGGTGCTGTCTTACGCCGCCAATCCGCTGCAGCTCGCCGGGTATACATTCAAGTGGAACGCGCAACCTTCGGCTGCCCTCACCGCCGGAACAGCCGGCTTCGAGCCGGGCCAATTGGGCGCGTTTCTCAGCAATAGCGGCGGCACGTCGAATGCGATTGCTCCGGGAATCCGCGACCCCTACATGGCGGATTACAACGTTTTCATCGAGCATGAAATCGTGCACAACCTGGTGGTGCGCGGCGGATTTGTCTACCGGAAGCTGAACCATGACTGGGCGCTGGTCGAAGTGTCCCGCACGCTCAACCTTTACACGCAACCGGTCACCATCACCGATCCGGGGCCGAATGGCACACTTAACAAGCCATTCACTGTCTGGGACATTCCGTCCAGTGTTAATCTGACAAACTACCCGAGCATTCAGGAGTACGAAAGCCCGAACGGCAATAACAGCTATTTCCGCAATATCGATCTGTCAGTTACCAAACGAATGTCCTCGAACTGGTCGATGACTGGGGGCTATCTGGCAACCTGGTCGAACTTCCCGCTCAATGGCAGCGGACCAGCCGAGGGATCAGCGGGGACCGCAACCCTACCGATCAACCCGAATTTGCTCCAGTACAATGACGCCAGCACGTTCATCGATAGCTTCAAGGTATTCGGTACTTACAATGCGAAATGGGGCATTGTGATTTCCCCGATATATCGCTTCTTCCTGGGCACTCCGGAGGCTCGCTGGCTCGCAGTGAGCGGGCTGCATGTCGGCAGCGAGACCATCCCGCTAACACCCGATGACGCTTACCGCACCAACAACATCAGCATCTTCGACACACGCTTCGAAAAACGCTTTACCTTTAAGGATCACTATCAGGTTGGATTGTTCTTCGATGCCTTCAACATCTTTAATGGCAATGGCGACCAGAACCAGGATAACGTCGAGGGAACATATAACGTGGCTACAGGAGTGGCTACTTATACTAAGTCAACTGTGGTGAGTGGTTCCACAATTCTCTATGACCGGTTTCTAAGTCCGCAGACGATTATTTCGCCGCGGATTTTCCGAATCGGCGGGAAGTTTACTTTCTAGTATGCGAGCGCCGGGCGGAAGCCCGGCGGCAGGGCGGAAGCCCTGACCCCACAGCCTCAGGAGGTTTGAAAGTGAGATTCTGGCAGCTTTGTGTGCTGACTTGCGCGGCGTCCGCTTCACTTGCCGCGCAGACCCTGGAACGTAAGGATGGGTTTATTCCTCTGTTATGGGATGCAGCCCAGGGTAAGTTATATTTCGAGCTTTCGGAATTCGACCGCGATGTGCTGTACTACACCAGCGTGGCCCAGGGCAGCGGCTCGGGAAGCGTCGGTCTGGAGTGGGGGACAGAGGGCGAAGGTGGCGTCATCCAGTTTCACCGCGTAGGGCCGAAAGTGCTGGTTATGCAAAGGAACCTGCGGTTTCGCCCGGGAACAGGCGGCGCGGGGATGGAAAAAGGTTTGGAGGAATCCTTTCCCGATTCGATTCTGGCGGCTTTGCCGGTAGTGAAGGAAGAATCCGGCAAAGTTATCGTGGATGCGATGCCGTTACTGGTGCGGGATGCAGTGGATTTCGCCGCACCACGTGCTGGCCGCGGGGGCCGCGGTGGCGGCGGGGTGCGGGTGGATGAACTCGATGAGGGTACTACCTGGCAGTTCGATGGGGCCCGGAGTGCGATCTACCTGCCGCGAACCAAAGCCTTCCCGAAGAATTCGGAAGTAGAAGTGATTGCGACTTACGAAGCGAAGTCCGGTGGCGCCCGTTCGACACCGGAATCGCGTATCCTCACCGGGAGACTGCACCACAGTTTTGTCGAGCCGCCGGTAGGATATACGCCGCGGGTGGCCGACGCGCGCGTCGGGGTTGGCAGCATTCGGTTCGTAGACTATTCGAAACCGTTTGCCGAAAGTACGGCGGTGGAATGGGTACGCCGGCATCGCCTCGAAAAGAAGGATCCTTCGGCTGCCATTAGCGAGCCTAAAGAACCGCTGGTTTATTACCTCGATGCGGGCGTGCCGGAGCCGGTGCGCTCGGCGGTGAAGGACGGGTTCGGGTGGTGGAACAAAGCATTTGAAGCAGCCGGATTCCGCAACGCGATGGTAATTCGCGATGCGCCGCCGGACATGGATCCGATGGACGCGCGATACAACGAGATTTACTGGGTGAATCGCGATGAGAGAGGCTACTCCACCGGCGGTGGACTGACCGATCCGCGTACCGGTGAGATCATCGCGGCGCGCGTGCGCCTGGAGAGCGACCGCGTTCGCACCGTCAGCCGGTATTGGGAGAGTTACGAGCCGGGAATTGGAGGAACGGTACAGCCCATCATCCTGCCGCCCTCCGCATATTCCTCGCCTGACAACCAGGAAGGGCTGGTGCTGCTGCGGCAAGCTCTGCTAGCGGCTCACGAAGTGGGCCACTCGCTCGGCTTTGCCCACAACTGGAATTCCAGCATGAACGATCGGGCGTCGGTGATGGAGTATCCTTCGCCGCGGCTGAAGGTAGTGAACGGCAAGATCGACTTATCGGATGCGTATGAGAAAGAGATAGGCGCGTACGACACGATTATGGTGCGCTACGCTTATTCGGTATTCCCGCCGGGACAGGAGAAAGCCGGCCTGGAGGGAGTGATTCAGGACATGCATAAACAGGGACTGATTTTCACTCCTTCGACCGATCCGCGCTGGAACCGCTATGACGATCTTTCCGATCCGGCCGAGTATTTGCGCCAGGCGCAGGAGCAGCGCAAGGTGCTCATGGCCGATTATGGGGAGAATGTGCTGAAGGAAGGCGAATCATATGGCGACCTTCGCGGCATTCACTTCTGGATGGCCTATCTGCACCACCGTTGGGCGATTGATGCGGGCGTTCGCTACATAGGCGGGATGTATCATAACTTCGCCGTGAAGGGCGACTCGGTGAAGCCAACGGAAATCGTTCCGGCAGCGAAACAGAGAGAGATTTTGGGGCTGCTGCTGGATGCTCTCGATCCGGCGAGCCTGGCGATACCGGAGAAGTTACTCGAGTGCCTGACGGTTTCGACTGATACGGAAGGCCGCGGACGATCCCGCGGGCCGGATCTCGAAAATTTCGAAATGCCGACCGGCTATGCGTTTGATCAGCTTGCCGCCGCGCGCACGGTGGCCGGCCTGGTGATTGACCAATTGTTCGATCCGGAAAAAGCGGCGCGGCTGATCAGTTTTGCCGATCGCCAGGAGGGAGCTTTGACTCTACCCGAAGTGATAAAAGCGGTGGAAGACAAAGTGTTCGCTCCGGTGGGACATGGAGCTGCCAAATCGCTGGAGCGGCAGACGCAGCGGGTTTTCGTGGATTCGCTGATGATGCTGGGCGCGGACCAGGCGGCGACACCGGATGTGAAAGCCGTGGTGATGGCGGAGGTGGTATCGCTTCACGCGAAGGTTGCGGGGATGAAGGATGCGGACCCGGTTACCGAGGCGCATTTGCGGCAGATGGAGCGCGACTTGAATCGATTCACGCAGAATCCGGGGACCGCTCCGAGACGCGCCGCGCCGCAGCCACCGGTGATGGCGCCGATCTAATTTTCACCGCAGGCGCCTTTTGGTGGAATTTTTTGGGTGGGCGGGCCGTTTATCATACAGATATGCGGCTACTCTGGTGCGCCACCCTGGCCGCCGCCACTTTATCTGCACAAAGTCTGGCAGCGCAAACTCCGTCGAAGCAGGCCTTCGCCGGATCGCAAGCGCTGGACGATGCTGTCAATCTGGCGATTGAACAGGGGAAGTTGCCCGGCGCCGTGTTGGTAGTCGGGCACGACGGGCATATCGTCCACTTTAAAGCTTACGGGAAACGCGCTCTGGTTCCGCTACCGGAGGCGATGACCAAGGACACCATTTTCGACATCGCCTCGCTGACTAAGGTAGTGGCGACAACGTCGTCGCTGATGAAACTGTTTGAGCAGGGCAAATTCCGCCTGAACGACAAGATCACCGATTACATCCCTGAATTTCAGGGCGGCAAAAGCGATATCACCATTCGCAACCTGTTTACACATTTTTCGGGTCTGGCTCCCGATGTGGCGCTCGACAAGCCTTGGACAGGGTATGCGACGGGCATTCGCATGGCGGCCACAACCAAACCGGAAGGGCCGCCGGGTGTGCGCTGGGTGTACAGCGATATCAATTTCATTCTGCTGGGAGAGCTGGTACACAGACTGAGCGGACAGATGCTTTCCGAGTATGCGCGGCAGAATATTTTTGAGCCGCTGGGCATGAAGGAAACCATGTTTCAGCCACCGGCTTCGCTGGTGCCGCGCATTGCGCCGACGGAAAGGCTACGGGCAAACGGGCCGCCTTTGCGGGGAGTGGTGCACGACCCCACGGCGCGCAATATGGGCGGAGTAGCGGGGCACGCGGGTGTTTTTTCGACGGCGGTGGATCTGGCGCGCTTTGCCCAGATGATGCTCAACGGCGGCGAACTGGACGGCGTGCGGCTGTTCAGTCCGCTGACGATCCGCAAATTTACGGAACCGCAGAGTCCACCGGATCAGCCGATTCTGCGCGGTTTGGGGTGGGACATCGATTCGCCGTATTCGGGCAACCGCGGAGAGCTGTTTCCCATCGGTTCGTATGGCCACACGGGTTTCACGGGGACTTCGATGTGGATCGACCCTTCGAGCCAGACGTACGTGATTCTGCTGGCGAACAGCGTGCATCCGATGGTGCGGCCGGCGCTGACGCCGCTGCGCTCCAAAGTTGCGACGATCGCGGCCGCGGCGGTGGGTTTACGGCCAGCAGTTTTCGAGGCGGCGAGAGCCGGGCGCATCACGCTTACCGGGTATAACGAAACCTTCACTTCAGCAGGAGTGCACCGGGAAGTGGCCCGCAACGGCGAAACATTGACAGGGCTGGATGTTCTGGAGCGGGAAAACTTCAAGGCTCTGGCGGGCAAGCGAATCGGTTTGATTACGAACCAGACGGGCGTGGATCGGAATGGCCGGCGCAATGTGGACGTGATGCTGGAGGGTGGCGTTCGCGTGGCGGCGCTGTTTGCCCCCGAACACAGCTTCGACGGCACGCTGGACGTGGACAAGATTCCCGATTCCGCCGACCCGAAGACAGGCATCCATATTTACAGCCTGTATGGGGCGACGATGCGGCCAACCGGGGCGATGCTGCACGGTCTGGACGCGCTGGTATTTGATATTCAGGACGTGGGCGCGCGCTTCTACACCTACCAGACCACGATGTTTTTGTGCATGGAAGAGGCCGCGCGCGCACACCTTCCGTTTTATGTGTTGGACCGGCCGAACCCGATCACGGGCACTCATGTCGAAGGGCCTTTGCTTGAAGATGCGCTGGTTTCGAATATCGGCCATTTTGCGGGACTGCCGGTGCGGCATGGGATGACCATGGGTGAACTGGCGCGCATGTTCAACGCGGAAACCAAGACCGGGGCGGATTTGACGGTGATTCCGCTAGAGGACTGGCATCGCGGGGATTGGTTCGATGCGACAGGACTTAGCTGGGTGAACCCCTCGCCCAACATGCGCAGCCTGAACGCTGCCACGCTTTACCCGGGGCTGGCTTTGCTTGAGTCCTCGAAGGCTTACTCGGTGGGGCGGGGCACGGATGCGCCATTTGAGCAGATCGGGGCGCCATTTATCGGAGGCAGAGAACTGGCGGCGTATTTGAATGAGCGGCTGATTCCCGGAGTGCGGGTGTACCCGGCCAAGGTGGGCAAGGACGAAGGGGTGCGATTCGTGCTCACCAACAGAGAGCTGTTCGACTCGACGCGCCTGGGCCTGGAGGTGGCTGCGGCCATTCAAAAGCTGTATCCTGGCAAGCTGGATCTGGCGCTCGACCGCAAGCTGATCGGCAGCGATGATGTGATTGCGCGGATCAAAGCGGGCGACGATCCGCGCGCGATCGAGCAGAGCATGGTGGACCAGGTAGCGGCGTTTGTGGCGCGGCGCGAGCCATATTTGCTGTACCGGTAGGGCGGGGATGGACCAAGTGGGAGTGGATTTCTTACCCTTTGCGGCGTCGCGCCGGGCAGAAGCCCGGCGGCAGGCCGGAAGGCCTGACCCCACTATGCTTGTGCGGCTGGTGGTGGCGGTCCTCTTATTTTCGATTCGCGTGCTGGGTTGCTCGTGTGCTGGCCCGGCAACGACGCCGTGTTCTGGGGCCGGAATATCCGCGGCGGTATTCACTGGGAAAGTGCTCGAAATTGCCGACCCACCTCCACTTATAGTTGCTCCCCGTAGCAACAACACTGGGCGCGCATATGCCAGCCGGCAAACCGCGGCTCCCACAACTCTGCAGAGGCCTTTGCGAGCAGTTCGGCTCTCCGTCGGCGAGGTCCTGACCGGGGTGGACGCTTCACAAAAAGAGATCGAGATTCTGACGGGCTTCGGCGGAGGGGACTGTGGCTACCCGTTTCAAGTAGGCACAGAGTACGTTATTTATGCCTACAAGAATTCCGCGGGGCGGCTGGAGACAGGCATTTGCTCGCGGACGCGTCCGTTAGCCGAGGCGGCAGAGGATGTGAAATACATCCGGGAGATGTCGGCTGCTCCGGAGACGGGGGAACTCCGGGTTCGCACGGCGTTTCCGGGTATTCCTGGTCAGAGGGGAGCCACTATCATTGCCGAAAGGCAGGGGCAACGCGACGCGGCTGTAGCCAATAGCGCCGGTGAAGCGGTCTTCAGCGGTTTGCCCGCAGGCGAATACACGATACACGCAGCATCCGATGGCGATCTGCCTGACGATCCGAAAGTGGAGTTGCACGGCAAAGGGTGCCTCGATGTGAACCTCTTCCGGTATCTCCGAATTACCGGACGCGTAATCACCAGAAGCGGAGTACCCGCATCGCGCATCCAAGTGGAGTTTCGATCTACCGACGACAAGTTTGGCGATGGACGGGTGACCGATGCGGATGGAAAATATGAACTGCGTATTCTCCGGCCGGGAGAATACTATCTCGGCATCAATCTGAACCACACGGCAACGCGAGATACGCCGTACCCGCGATGGCTTCTCCCTGGGACAGAGGATTCCGCAGCGGCTACGAAAATCGATTTCTCCGGGAGGCCGGAGACGCGGGTTTATGATCTCATCCTGCCAGAGCCTCTCCCGGAACGCGCAGTTGACGGAGTGGTGGTAAGAGCCGATGGACAGCCCGCGGTACGAAGCGCAGTGACCGCTTTCGACGCATTCCGAAATTCCGCGGCACAAGCGCTTACTGATTCCAGCGGCCGCTTCGTGCTGCATCTCTTCGCCGGAATAGCGTATCAACTGCACGCCGTTATTCCGGGACCCGAAGCAGTTTCCGCGCTGCCAGCCGACATTCAACCCGGCAGCAATCCGTTGAGCTTGCGTTTGGTTCTTAGCCAACCTGGGAATTCGGCTTACGACGTGATGCGAAGCCGCCGGTAGGGCGGGGGCCGGGAAGTCACCGCTCCCCGGCCACGGCTCCGATGCGCTACTTCTTATTGGTAGGCGACAAGACCCGCCGCGCCGAGAAACGCTCCGAAGTATGAGGGAACGGTTCCTCCAGCAGTCAACGAAGGGGAGAAAGGCACCGGCGTCGGCCCGTTTTCGACCAATAAGAAGCCGGCTCCCGTCCCCGATGCGAGGGCACTGGACGATACTTTTGGCAACTGCGTGAGCACGGAGGCAGGCACGGTAAAGGTTCCTTTGCCGGCTGTGGTGGTGCAGATGAACTCCGTCGCGTTGGTAACCTGGTTGGTTCCCGTGCCGCTGGTGGAACCGGAGTAGCCGAAGATCACGACGAGATCCGACGAGTCTCCGCCGGTCCAATTCAGAGTGAGTCCGGAGCTTTCGGTGATGGTGGATGGCAATCCGCCGGTTATGGTCAGCGGCGACCCAAGATTGAGTGACACCGTGAACGGACCTACATCTTTTCCGCCAGCGCCGGTCAAACTATAGTTGCCCGCTACGATGCTGCCATTGGACACTGCGCCGGGAACGCCCGCTTGCCCAATCGAGAGCGAGTAGGAATTGCTGGTATCGGTTAAGGCCGCATTGGAAATGTTCGATCCGGCCGGGCCGTTCAGCGTTATCGTTCCGGCATCCAGCAGTTTCGCCGTTCCGGCCGATCCGGTAGACCCGCTCCCCGAACTCGAGATAGTTTCCGAGATTACCGTACATGCTCCGATGGAGCTGATGGCAGCGGAGTAAGCGGCGGATGACTCGAGAGATGACAGTTGGAACCCGGAGATTTGAGTAAATGAGCCGCCCGCGGAGGCAAACGAGAAATTGCCAAGCGTTGCCAAATTTTCGGTGAACTGGTCAATGTCAAAACCACCGGCGGTGAAGGTTCCTCCGTTATCCAAATCCTGGAGTTGCTGGGTGGTCAATCCCGGATACACGCATGCATTCGAGCCGGACGCGGCGATCGACAAAGAGGTAACGGACCCCGGAGTATTACCCACGACAATTTGCACACTCACCGCGCATCCGGTAGATACGCCAGTTGGCAGCGTGAAATTGATTTGATCGAGGCCAGGGTAGGCCGATGGTCCGGCATAGCTCGGTGTGATGGCGGTTCCGCCCACAATTACCTGAACGTTCGGATAGTTATAGCCGCCCGACGGAGGATTGTTATCCGAAAAGGGCACAGGCCCCAATCCGGTTCCCCACGCAACCAGAGTTTGTCCCGGCTGGGCGGGAGAAATCGAAGTTCCGTTGACAGTACCGGTGGTCAGCCGGTTTACAGTGTATGTGGTTGAGGAAGTATAGACTTGGACCAGAGCCAGCCCGCTACCGGACGAATCCTGAGTCAGAAGCGCAGGTTTCGACGCCAACACCTGAGTCTGAAATGGTGCGCTCGGAGTGTTGTTGTAAGTTACGGTGACATTGTAATTGCCGGCCGCAAGAGTCGAGGGGACCAGGCCGGCGATCTGATTTACTCCATTTTCGTTATAAGTGTAGATTACATATGCCGGCGTACCTGTGCCTCCCGAAACGGGCGTGAACATGACAGACACGCCAGTCAGGGTAGTTGCGTAAGGGGCCGTAGCCTCGTTAAAGCCGCTGCCGCTCAGACCGGTCCCCTTGATAACAAACAGACCGCCTTGCGCTACATTGGCCGTATAGCTGCCGGCATCCTGCACCGCTGTAATCGTCTGCGCCGGAGCCACTCCGGCTGCGAGCAAGCACGTGAATAAAGCTGCACCAATTCGTCGCATCAGTTTCCTCCTGGATAGAGTGCTATTCGAACAACTGCCGTTTCCATCAGCAGACACTTTAAACCATTCCCGCAAACGACTCGGGGGGTCTCTGAAACGGGCCGTAGCGTCCGTTTCAAAGTCTTCCAATTATACACTCACGTTGTTCGATTACTCACATTTTTGGGAAAGGTTATGGAAAGCGAGGTGCGGCTGGCGTGGTCCGGCTTAACGCTGGACGAATGCGGCATTGCGCCATCCCTGGCGGGTTCACACGACCCCCGGCAAAACCTCCACCTCGTCAATAAATCCAAGCACCGCCATGTCAATCGGCGATTGCGGCCGGCCTACGCTGGATGATGCGGCGAAGCCATCGGTAGAGAGCAGCACGCGGTCGCCGACGCCTGCATCCACAGCATCCAATGCTACGACCGCATCGCCTCGATTGGTCCCATCGAGGTTCAGGGGTTGCACCAGCAGCAGCTTCATGCCGCTGTGGCTCGCGTGCTTTTCGGTGGCGACCACCTCGCCGATGACGCGCGCGATCAGCATCAGCGGGCCTTTCCGGGGATTGCTGAACGCTGCTCGGGCCGTGACATATGCACTTCATCCACAATGCCCACGATGGTTGCGTCCGATGGGACCTCCTTCGGTAGAAAGGGAAATGAGGCCTCCCTCCCCCGCACCCAATAGATCAACTCGCCGGCTCCCGCGCCCACCGCATCGGTGCAGATCAGACGCTTCCCGGTAGGCCGCAACTCGGGCGTCAATGGCTGTACCACCAACAGGCGTACACCTTCCATTGGCGCATTCTTGGCCGTCGCCCAGACACAGCCCACCACGCGTCCAAGGAACACGGCTAATCCAAACGGACGTCGTCGACAATGCCGACGATGGCGGTATCCACGGGCGTGTCCTTACAGCCTTCGGCCAGGCGCGCGGAACTTCCCGCCACCGCCAGGACGCGTTCCCTGTATCCCGCGCTCACGGTATCGACCGCCACAACATACCCGGCCTCGTCTTTCCCTTCCGGAGAGACCGGCTTGAGGATGAGCAGCTTTTTGCCTTCGAGACGGGGGTCCTTGCGGGTGGCCACCACCGTCCCCACTACACGCGCCAGCATCATGATACTATTTCAAAGCCGCAGATTGGGCCGCGCCCTGGGGGCCCGATTTGCCGATGGGAAGCACGTCCTCCAGGCTTTGATGGGGCCGCGGAATCACATGGACAGCGATCAACTCGCCCACCCGCCGCGCGGCAGCGGCCCCGGCATCAGTGGCGGCGCGTACAGCGGCGACATCGCCGCGCACCAGGGCGGTGACATAACCGGACCCGATTTTCTCCCAACCTACCAGGGTCACCTTGGCTGCCTTCACCATGGCATCGGCAGCCTCGATCATCGCCACCAGCCCGCGCGTCTCAATCATTCCTAACGCTTCACCCATTTCTGTTCTCCCTTATGCCCGATCCCTGTTTGCCGCAGGACGCTCCAGTGCCTCGTTCACCAGGGCAATCAATTCCGAGCGCGTTACCCAAATCCGCTCCTCGGCGGCTTGGCTTACGCCCTCCGCGGCTTCGTTTAAATCTTCAGCAGCTTTTTCCAAATCTTCAGCGGCCAGCGGACACTCCGGCACGCCGCTGGGCGCTGCCTTTACTCCGTAGCGGGAGCGTGAATCGACGAGCTTCTCCACGTCTTTCCGTGACAGCACCTTGGGCCCGCCGAGCATCTCCGCCACAAACTGAATACGCGCGCTGTGTTCCACGGTTTCCATGCGGAAGTAAGCCTGCATCACATCCTCGCCATATGCGACCACACCGTGATTGGCCATCAAAAGCGCGTTGTGTTTGGGAATCAGCGGGCGCATGGGCGCGGTCAGTTCCGGGGTTCCCGGCAAGCCGTATTCGGCGATAGGCACGCAACCGAAGGAGATGATCACTTCCGGCAGCAGCGCCAGATTGAGCGGCTTACCGGCGGTGGCGAAACCTGTCGCTACGGGAGGGTGCGCATGCACTACA
>JASIAM010000010.1 GCA_030041985.1 Bryobacteraceae bacterium
TTCGCTGAATATGCGCAGCCTTCCTTCCCCCCGGACCGGCCTTTGCTCGAAGCCGCGCAGGACCTCAGTCACCGTATCTACACGGAATTCCAATACGACCAGAAAGCCACCACGGTAGCGACCTCGGTGGCCGAAGTGCTTGCATCCCGCCGCGGCGTTTGCCAGGATTTCGCGCACTTCATGATTGCCTGTCTGCGCTCTCTCGGCTTGGCCGCGCGCTACGTGAGCGGGTACCTCAAAACCGGCGACCTGATCGGCAGCCAGGCCTCGCACGCCTGGGTCAGTGTTTTCTGCCCCGGCTTCGGCTGGCTCGACCTCGATCCTACCAATGACCAGTTAGTCAATGGCAACCACCTGACTCTGGCTTACGGGCGAGATTACTCCGACGTAGCTCCAGTAAAGGGCGTCGCCCTAGGCGGCGGCGAGCAGGTGGTGAATGTGTCGGTGTCAGTCAAACCAGCGGGGTGAGCGCGTACCGCGCCGGGACACGGCCAGCACGAAAACCGATAATCGGCCGTAGTTTAAATTCCGCTTGCCGGGTCTTTGGTATGAGTGCCAATTGAACTGCGGCCACTGCTGATCTTGTACGGCCTGGTGAACGCTGTCTTGTACAGCACTGTCTTACCATTGTGGGAAGGCTTTGACGAGCCGTTCCATTTCGGATATGTTCAGGCTCTGTCGAACGGAGGCGGCTTTCCGGACCCACGGACGTCGCGCCTTTCGCAAGAGATCGCCTCCTCCTTGCTGCTAACGCCAGCAAGCCTTTCGGTGAAGAGGAACCTTCCGGAAGTTACATCGTACACAGAGTTCTTTGCCTGGCCCGAGGCGAGGCGCATCGCCGTTCGGAAGCAACTCCGTCAGATCAGTCCGCGACTTCGATGGCTGTCATCGAATCTGCTGGATTACGAAGCGCTGCAGGCTCCCTTGGCATACGTGGCTCTGGCCTTGCCGGAGCGCGCGCTCTCCACTATCCCGCTGCTCTCGCGTGTGATCATGCTGCGTATTTTGGCAGGTGCGGCAGGCGCGCTCTTACTCTTGTTTGGCGCGGAACGCCTGGCGGGGCAACTTGGGATCCCTGATCCATATAAAGGAATCTTGCTGTTCTCTACTCTTTCTTCTCAGATGATATGGGCTACCTTGGCGCACATTGCGAATGACTGGCTCGCCGTACCGCTAACGGTGTGGCTGCTTGCGATGCTCATTCGGTATCAAGGCAGGCCTAGTTTTTCGCAGGCAGCGTTTGCGTCGGCGTCACTATCCTTGGGGCTTCTAACAAAAGCCTATTTCCTCGCATTCGTGCCTCTGGTGGTACTGGTCTACGCCTGGCGTCGCAAATGGCTACATCTGATTGTCGGGGTTTCTCTTGTCGTTATAGTCGCCGGACCGTGGTATGTTCGCAACGTTCAGCTCTATGGATCGTTATCGGGGATGCAGGAGTTGAGAGAAGGCGTAAATCCGATGATCGTGTTGAACGAGATCCGCATTGGAACCGTACCAGCGACCATAGACTCTTGGTCTCGGAGCGCTCTGTGGACAGCCAATAACACCTTTCGCTCCTTCTCTACTAGCGTATTAAGAACCGTTACTGCAGCTTGGTTCTTTGCTCTGCTTCTCTGGGCAACTCACCCGCACCGGAGTACGGAGTGGACCGTCGTTCTCCACTCCACTCTGTTCAGCCTGGCGCTGACTTACGACGCGGCTATTAACAATGTTGCATCGCATGGCAAAGCTACAAGCCCTTGCGCGTGGTATTCTCAGGTCTTATTCGTGCCGATGTTGTGTCTGGCTTTTCTGGGGACGAGCCGATCCGGCAAGCTTGGAAAAGGTATAGCCCTCTTACTGCTTCTCTCGCTTGGCTACGTAGGCGTCGCCACTTACTGGGTAAAGCTCATCCCGTTGTACTGCGGCTTCGAAGGGCGCACTACTCTGTCGTCAGTGGTGACGCTGTATACTACGAGGCTTTCGGCTGTCATAGCGGGTTTGAACGATGCTTGTCCAGTCCCCGGTATTGTTATCCTCTTCCTGTCGGGATTAGCCGCGATCCTGGCAGTTGTTCAGCAGTTCATACTGGCCAGAATGCTTCTGCGGACCGGGAGCGAACCACAATCGGCTGGTTAGTTTTTCCTCGCCATCGTAGTGCTCTGCGGCGCGCACATTCCCTCCAGCCCCGCTGTTTCGGCCATGCTCACGATTTCTGCGCCAATGGCCAGAGAAGCGGTGGCGGCCGGGCTGGGCGCGCTCAACACGTGCAAGGCATTGGGCCGGCTGATCAGGCAGAAATCCTGGTAAATTTCTCCTTCGGGCGAAATCGCCTGGGCGCGAACGCCTGCGCCGCCCGTATCCAGATCGTCCGGCTGAATATCCGGCACCAGCCGCTGAAGCGATTGGGCAAACAGGCGGCGGCTGAAGGAACGGTGCACCTCATACCAGGCTGTGCCGCGGTAACGCCAGAGGAAACGCCAGAAGCCGCGATAGCTGAGAGCGTCCCACAGCTCGGAGGCACGGAAATCGGTTTTGCGGTACCCCTCGCGCGCCAGGGCCAGCACGGCGTTGGGTCCGCATTCGATGCCTCCGCCGATCAGCCGCGTTAAGTGAACTCCCAAAAAAGGGAAGCGCGGATCGGGAACCGGGTAAATCAAATTGCGCACCAGGTACTGCCGCTCGGGCTTGAGTTTATAGTATTCGCCGCGGAACGGGAGCACGCGCATCTGGCGTCGTTCGCCCGCCAGTTCCGAGACGCGATCACAATGCAGGCCGGCGCAGTTGATCAGAAAGTCGCCTTCAAAATCTCCGGCAGTGGTGTGCGCCACCCATCCGCTGCCCGCCCGCTTGAGCTGTTTTACTAGCGCGTGCGTCACCACTCTTCCGCCGGCATCGGTGATCTTACTAGCCAGAGTGGCGCAGACCCGCGGGTAATCCACAATGCCTTCCTGAGGCACACGCAAGGCAGCGATACCCTCGGCGTGCGGCTCGATTTCGCGAATCTCCCCGGTGCCCAACCAGCGCAGCCCCTCGAGCCCGTTGGCCGTGCCTCGTTCCTGTAGAGCGCGGAGACGCGCTACCTCGGCTTCCCGCGTGGCGACCACCAGTTTGCCGCAAATTTCGTGGGGTATGGCGTTCTCCTGGCAGAAAGCTACCATCTGGCGAATACCCGATACCGCCAGCCGGGCGCGCAAAGAGCCGGGCTTGTAATAGAGGCCGCAATGCAGCACACCGCTGTTGTGACCGCTTTGGTGGCGGCCAACCTGCCCTTCTTTTTCGAGAATGGTAATAGCGGCGTCGGGCGAGCGCTCGCGCAGCCGGTAAGCCGTAGCCAGTCCTACGATGCCGCCGCCGACGATCAGAATGTGCTTCGGCATAGCCGTCCCCAACCGTTCGTGCCCTTTTATGGTATGCCAGAAAGTATGCTCAGGATCACTCGAAGAGAATTCGGCGGCCTATTAGTACTAGTCCATGGCACTAAGCCGCTGCGGCTTCTCGGGGCAACGAGCGCCGAGGAGACACTTGCCGAGACGCTTGACAGCGGGGCCAGGCGCAGAAAAATTCCGGCAGTGGTGGCTATGGCCGCCACTGCCGACACAGTCACTTACACCGGCGCCTTCGGCAAACGGGATGGCTCCTCCGGAATGGATGTGACCGCCGATTCGATTTTTCGCATCGCTTCCATGACCAAGGCGATCACTACCACCGCGGCTATGCAACTGGTCGAACAGGGAAAGGTCAGCCTGCGGGAGCCAGCCGCGAAGTATCTGCCCGAGTTGAGCAAACTTGACGTGCTCGAAGGTTTCGACAGTTCCACCGGAAAACCGATTCTGCGTCCGGTGAAGCGGCAAGTGGAATTACGGCACCTGCTCACTCACACTTCCGGGTTCGTATACCCTGTGTGGGATGAAGACCTCGCCCGCTACAACAAAGTTACAGGTGGTGGCGCGCCGCCCACCGCCGTGGCCCCACTGACACCTCTCGCTTTCGAGCCGGGAACGCAGTGGCAGTATGGGACTGGTATCGATTGGGCCGGTAAACTGGTGGAAAAGGTCAGCGGCCTGACTCTCGAGCAGTACTTCCAGCGCAATATCCTCGAACCTTTGGGCATGAAGGATACGACTTTTGTCTTCCCCGAAACCAAATTCAGCCGCCTGGTGAGCAGCTACCGCCGTCAAGCGGATGGATCGCTCCGCGAAGATCCGCGCACCTTGCCCGTACCGCCCAAAGAGTACAGCGGAGGCGGCGGCCTTTTTTCGACGGCGCCGGATTACATCCGGTTCACGCAGATGATTCTGCGCAAGGGAAAGTCCGCCGATGGCCAGCAAATACTGGCGGCCAAAACCATCGAAAAGATGAGCACCAACCAGATCGGCTCCGTGAATGTACACAAAATGAAAAGCACCGACCCCAGCGTATCTGCCGATGTAGACATGCATCCGGGAGCGCCCCAGGGAGGGAAGGACAAGTATACTTTCGGGTTCCTGTTGAACCAGACGGCTTATCCGGGCGGCCGCTCGGCGGGAAGTCTCGCCTGGGCGGGAGTGGAAAATACTTTTTACTGGATCGATCCGCGGCGTGGCATTTCCGCGGTAATCATGATGCAGTTTTTCCCTTTTGTGGATCCGGAGGGCGTGGGTATGCTGAGCGATTTCGAGAAGGCTGTGTATGCTACCGTAGCACGGGCGTAAGCGGAACAAGCCTTCTCGCGCCCGTCAATCTGCCAATGTATGTAACGTAACTAAGGCATTTCGCCCGAAAGATTTCCTGGAGCCCCGCTTGCTGATACCGGGGATTATGCAGAGAACCATTTTGCCAGGAAAGCCCTATCCGCAAGGCGCCACTTGGGATGGGACCGGCGTGAACTTTGCGCTCTATACGGAGCGGGCCACGGCTGTGGAATTGTGTCTGTTCGAAGATCCAGAGTCGCATGAATGTGAAGTCATCAGCTTACGCGAGTCCACCGGATACATCTGGCATTGCTTCGCGCCCGGCATCAAACTGGGTCAATTTTATGGATATCGGGTGCATGGGCCGTACGAGCCGGAGCGGGGCGATCGGTTCAACCCCGCCAAACTGCTCATCGATCCCTATGCCAAAGCGATCGCGGGTTCTCTCAATTGGGATGCGCCCGTTTTCGGATACAAGCTGGACGACCCCGCCGCCGATCTTTCCCGCGATGACCGGGATGACGCCTGGGGTGTTCCCAAGTGTGTCGTGACAACTGCCCATTTCGACTGGGAAAATGACCGGCCGCCATTGACGCCCCTTCATGACTCCATTATTTATGAGCTGCACGTGAAGGGGTTTACTGCGCTGCACCCGGAGATTCCGGAGGAAAACCGCGGCACTTACGCCGGACTCAGTCATCCGGCAGCCATCGAGTATTTGAAAAAGCTGGGCATCACGGCCGTAGAGCTGATGCCCGTGCACGAGTTTGTGGATGACAAGGTGGTTCTCGATAGAGGGCTGCGCAATTACTGGGGGTATAACTCGATCAACTTTTTTGCGCCGGAAGCCCGCTACAGCGCCTTAGGTGATCGCGGAGAGCAGATCGGTGAATTCAAGCAGATGGTCAAAGCGCTGCACAAGGCCGGCATTGAAGTCATTCTGGACGTGGTGTACAACCACACCGCGGAAGGCAATCAATTAGGCCCCACTCTCAGCTTCAAGGGCGTGGATAATGCCACTTACTACCGCCTGACTAACGACCAGCCACGCTATTACACGGATTACACCGGCACAGGAAATACGCTGAACGTGCGCCACCCCCAGGTGCTCAAGCTGATTATGGACAGCCTGCGTTACTGGGTGGAGGAGATGCATGTGGACGGCTTTCGCTTCGACTTGGCCGCTGCTCTGGCGCGCGAGCTACACGCCGTGGATCGCCTGTCGGCTTTTTTCGACATCATCAACCAGGATCCGGTAATCTCGCAGGTCAAACTGATCGCTGAGCCATGGGATGTGGGTGAAGGCGGCTACCAGGTGGGCAAATTTCCGCCTTTATGGGCCGAGTGGAACGGCCGTTATCGCGACGTGGTGCGCCGCTATTGGAAGGGCGACGACGGCCAGCTCGCCGAACTGGGTTACCGCCTCACGGGTTCAAGCGACCTCTATCAGCGCGATAGCCGCCACCCGACCGCCAGCATCAATTTTGTGACTGCGCACGACGGTTTCACGCTGCATGACTTGGTGAGTTATAACGGCAAGCACAACGAAGACAACGGCGAAGAGAACCGCGACGGAACCAACGATAATCACTCGTGGAATTGCGGCGCGGAGGGCGAAACGGACGATCCGGAAATCCTGGCGCTCCGGGAGCGGCAGATGCGCAATTTTCTGTTGACCCTGCTTCTGTCGCAGGGCGTGCCGATGATTTGCGGCGGCGATGAAATCGGCCGCACGCAGAAGGGCAATAACAACGCTTACGCCCAGGACAACGAAGTCAGTTGGTATGACTGGAGCTTGAAAGGCCGGGCCAAATCGCTGCTGGAGTTTACCCAGGGACTGGTAAAACTGCGGCGTCAACATCCCAACCTGCACCGGCGCAAGTTTTTCCAGGATCGGCCTATCAGTCCCGCGACCCCGCAGCGCAAGGTGAACGGGAAATCGGAGAAGGACATCACCTGGCTGCGTCCGGACGGCGGAGAAATGACGGAAGAAGAGTGGAACGCAGGTTGGGTGCGCTGCATCGGCGTTAAGCTCAGCGGCCACACACTCGATGATCTGAACGGGGTAGGCGAACCGATCCGCGATGAGACCTACATGCTGCTGTTCAATCCGCACCACGAGCCAATCAAGTTTCACATGCCCGCCGCGGAAGGAATCGCATGGCAGGTGCTGCTGGATGCCGATCCGGTGCGGACGGAACGGCCGGTGGTTGGTTCCGGGGAGCCTTACGAATTAACGCCGCACTCCAGCGCCGTGCTGCAGGAGATGGCCGACTGAGGCATTGCCTACGCTGCCTGCGCCTGTCCCGCCACGGTGGTTGCAGCCTTCCAGCGCCCGATGCGGCGGGCTTTTCGTTGCAGCCAAACTTCGGAGAGAACAGTCATCAGCAGGGTCACAACGATGGCCGCCAGCGCGGAACCCGCCGGTGTCAACGCCCGCTTCAAGGAAATCGTCAGTCCCCCGTAGACCAGCGTTACGTGCACCCAATAAACCGGCAAAGAGGTCTTTCCAAGGTTTTGCATCCAGCTCCAGCCGTGGCTGGCGCGGCGCCGTGTCCATAGATACGCGCCTGCCATCATCAGCAGCATGACTCCCACGCGAATCAAAATAAGGGCCGGGCTGTTTCTCCAGAAGTCCGAGCTGGGATAAACGGAAAAAGGAAGATTAGCGAAATACCGGGCGCTGAAAATCAATACCGCTCCGCCCAGCACCAGCCAGCGCATCAGGTTATCCATACGGCTTTGATCTGGGGAGCGTTCTCGACCTTCGGAACTGCCGGCGCGCTTCACCAGGGCGCCAGCCGCGATACCGAAACCCAGGTACGCGGCGCAAGGGAAGAAGGGAAACTGCGCATGATCGGCGCCCGGCACCAGGTAATACTGGATTACCGTGGGGACGCCGCTCCAATCGAGTCCGCTGACGATGGGAGCGGCCGCGGCAACCAGCAGGGCGCCGGTCATTACGCAGCGGACGCGCTCCGCAGAATTCAATAGCGCTCCGAGCGAAAATACCGCTATCGCCAAGCCCATGCAATTGAGAATGTCCACTTTCCAGAAGTCTTGCGTGTTCGGTTTGGGAAGGCCACCGAGCCAATTGGTGAAGCGAAACAGGTAGGCGATGAATAAAATATAGCCAGCGCGCTTGAGGGCGGCAAAATAACGCCGCGCGCGGGTGAGGAAGCGCCGTTCCAGGTTGTCCATCTGGAAGCCGGAAGTCATGCCTGCCATAAAGAGGAACAGCGGCGCCGCCATACCGCCCACGAACTGCGACAGGATGTACGCGCCGCTGTGCCGCATGTCTGACCGCGTGAACGAATTGAATACGTGACACTGGATCATGATGAGCACAGCCGCCCCACGCATCCAGTCGAGGAAAGGAAAACGGGTCACAGGAAAATAAGCTGAGAACTTATGATAGCGGGCCTCGCGGTTCGGCGCCAGCCGGGGGAGCCGGGGGCAGGCTTATCCGGCGCCGAACAGGCGTTTCCACGCCGGGCGCTTCTCCGCCGCGAGGCCCCACAACTTGCGAAATGGCTCCGCTTCGGCCTCGCTTAAGGGCTGAAGCCGGCGCAGCAATTCCACCACTTCCACCATGCGGCAGAAGTGGTCGATGCAATGCCAGCAGCCGTTTACGTGCCGGTCCATCTCCTCGCGGCCCCGCCAGGTGGTGCGCCCGTCGATCACGTCGAGAAAGGCCTTCACGGGCAGGCATTGCGGAGTATCTGGCGCAGCCAACCGGCCGAGCTCGCGGCCGTTTCCGGCCAGTAAGGTGATGCTCCATCCATCCGTTTTGGCCCGGATGCTTTCCCCTGCCTTGTCGCGGATTTTTTGGATGGTCGCCACCGAGGTACGCAACAGCGTAGCTGTTTCCGCGGCAGTGTAGCGCATCGTCTCAAGCCATACCGCCTGCTTTTCCACCAGCGTCAGCGAATCGAGTGCAGCGGTGAGGGTCTCGAGATCGAGGGCGATATCGGGTTGGGCGGGCGGCGCGATTTCATCCAGGATTTCCAGCACTTGCTGCCGCAGTGCCGCGACAAACACGCGCTCGGGCGCGGGATCGAGCGAAGCGAACAGGTTCGATGGGGAGTGAATGGCGAGCAGCACGCCTTCGAGCACGCTATCCCCGGGTCCATAGCGCCGCACCAGTTTCTGCACCACGGGCACGTAGTTTGGCACAAAATACGACCAGCCCTCCGGACGGTTCTCCCGGCAGTCACGGATCATTTCGTAACATGTGTAGACCATCCCCGGCTATAGCGTCCTGGTCGGCCTATAACCCGGCCGCGTGTGCACGCGCAACTTTTTCCCGGGATCGCTCACGATCTCGACGGCGATTTTGCGGAACCCCTCGTTGGGGTTGGGCGCGGGATAGTAGGTGATGGTATAGGAGTTGCCCAAGTCTTCGCGAATACTCTCGAAAGCCTCCACCTGCTTCTGCCAGGTTCGCGCCCAATAGGCTTTGCCCCCGGTGCGCTGGGCAATGCGGCGCAGCGCCGAACTGGAAATGGCGTCTTTGTTTACTTCGTTAGTTGAGATGGTATAGATAGCGATGCCTTCGTCCTCGGCCACCGCGCGCACGTCATCGGGCGCTACCATGCTGGCGTTATCCGGGCCATTGGAAAACACGATCACCACCTTGCGCCCGGGCACCTTGGCGGCATCGCGTAAAGTGAGCAGCAGGGCGTTATAGAGCGCGGTGTCATCGCCCGCGACCGAGCGGCGCAGCCCATTGATAGCGTCGTTGTGATCGCGCGTCAGCAAAGCGCCGCGCGACAGGTTGCGGCTGAACGTATACATAGCTACCGAATCGGCGCGATCGAGGCCACGCACAAAATCGGCGATCGCGTCTTCGGCATAGACGAAGCCGCGATACATGAAATTGCTGGTGTCAAAGAGAATAAAAACGTTAGTGCCCGTAAAGGCATCGGGGCGATCGAGAGCGAGGGGTCCCGTTGGAGCTTCCTCTGTTTCCAGCAGGGGACGCGTCTTGCCATCCTCCGCCACTTCCACAGGTGCTTTGGCGCCTTCCGCAAAAGTGTTCAGCTTTTGCAGAATGCCATCTTCATAGATCCGAAAATCGACGGGCTTGAGGCCGTTGATGTAATGATTCCGGCTATCGGTAACGGTGAAGGACAAAACCACCATATCGACCTTCACCTTGAAGACGGGCCGGCGTCCGTCTTCCTGGGCGCGCAACGTATTCGAGAAGGTCAGGGGCAAGGCCGAACCCGCGGCCCAACCGAAGAATCCTCTACGCGAAACGATCATATTGTTGTACCTGTTTTCTAATCGTCCGAGAATCCTATAGCGCGGCTTTCTGGTCCGTGGCAACAGCGGCACGGCTCTTAGCGCGGGCATCTTCCCCGACCAGCCGGAGCGATTTTAGCACAGCCGGCCAGTCTTCCAGATGCGAGGCGAAGATGTGCTCCACCAGTTGGCCGGTCCATTCGGGAATGCGCACGTTCAGCTCCGCGGGACGTATGGCAAGTTCATCGGCCAGCGCGGCCCAATAGAGGGTGTTGGATTCCCAACTCTCCGCCATGATCCGGCTGGAATAACCCATCAGCGTGGGAAACGTGCGGAGGTTCATCAGCTCCGGCTCGTACGAGTTGGCCAGCGTGGGCTTGGGCGTGCCAAAGGTTCGCGAAATCACCTCGTAATTAATTTGCTTGGGAAATTCCTCGGCCAGTTGGCGAATTTCGGCCGCGAGCGGAGACGCAGACCCGGCGGACTGTGCCTCTTGCGTCGAGGCCATTTTTCGGCCTAAAAGGAAGAGTTCGGCGGGAGTCACCCGGTCAATGGCTTCTTTTACGTCACCCTGTTCCAACAAGTGCTGCACCTCGCGGGTACGGGCCGGGGAGGCCAGTTCCGAAAGATCCGCCAGCACTGGCGTGCGCAGTCCGGCGTCAAACGCCGATTCGGCCAGCAACTCGCGGCCGTAGCGGATATGCAGCCCCACCCAGTGCACCTGTGATGGAGTGACATTCCACCAGCGCGGAATTTTGGCGCTGAGAATCATTTGCGGGACCAGATCCGTCCAGATCAGCGCCTGGGTTTGCGCCGGAATCAGGAAATTCTGCTCGGCTTCCGCTAAAGCGTACGGCAAAGTGGACAGCGAACCCACCAGCCGGCCGCCTGCGCTCGAAGGCCATCCCGATCCGAGCACTTCGGTAGAGCGCCACAGATGATTGCCCCCTTGCGCGCCGATAAAATCGTGGCTGCGCACGAACACGGAGTTGGTATAGAGCACCTGCGATCCGGGCGGCGCATAGTAGGCGTAGTTGTACGCCACCAGCGTATCGCGCAACAGCGGCGCGAGGAGCCCGCGCACGTCTTTCAATTTTTCCGCATCGTTGCCAGCCTTCTCGACCACCGCGCGAAGATTCAATCGCCGCTGATCTTCAATATGCTTGTCGACCCAATAGCCGAAGGCCACTGACGTCTTCTCCGCGCTCGAAAGCGCCTGGCGAGGGAGTTGGATCTCCGAGATGCGTCCGGTAAGCCTGGCGATGAGCGCGTTGTTCGGCTTTTCCCCGCGGGCCACGCCGTCCAGTTGGTCGGCAAGCTGGAAGAGGGTGTCCAGCGAGATAATACGCTGCGCTTCCAGAATTCGCAAAATCTCCTGTTCGACCTGATCGCGCGCCTCGGTGTCTTCGGAAGATGCGGCACCCGCAAGCAGATCTACCAACTGCTCTTGCGGATCATTTTCCTTGGCGGCACTTTGCCCCTTTGGGACCGCGCTTACGAGCAGCTTGAGGCCACTGCGGCCCGCATCGAAAAGCTCGCGGTCATTGCGCACTTGCGCGAAAGAGGCGATCAGCGTGGAAAAGACAGGATCGGCCTTGGCAGCCGGCATCGACTGCTGGCGCACGAGAATCTGCCACAGCCCCACCAGCGAGTCGAAAACCCCAGCCGTATCGGAACGGAATTCGACATCGCGTAAGCGCGAGATGGCCTCCGCCGTATCCAAGTATTGTCCGATCGACTGATTGCTCAAATCGCGTGATTCGCTGAAAATTGCGTACTGGCTGCCGTATGTGCGATACGCGCGCACCAGACGTGTCACAGTGGCCGCATCGAGCGGTTGCGCGCGATTGCGGTCGAGGTCCGAGAGCGCCATGAAAACCTTTAGCGGCTCGTTTTCCGCGGCCTTGCGGCATAGAGCGAACAGGGCTTCGATGACATCATCGGGTTCTTTCCAGGAAATGGCCAGCTTTTGCAATTTGAGATCGGTTTTGGCCTGGGGACTGTTGCTGAACAGCGTCTTCCACACTTCGATGCCGCCGGGGATGTGGGGCTTGCCGTTGGGATCGAGGCGCAGGCGAGTGGTGAGCAGCATCATGTCCGTGTTGGAGCGGAAAACCGGCCTTGCGGGACCCGGACTCGTGATCCGGCCACGGATGGCCGAATAAAACCGCTTCATACGCGCGGGATCGGTGAGGTAATCGCGCACCGGCCCATTGATACGCGCCAAGGCGTCGTAGAGACTAGCGAGCCAGCCATCGTCTTTGGGGAGAAGCTTATCGAAGAAGGCTCCCCCCTGGTCGGGCGATACACCCACCAGGTCAGCCCACGCGCCTTTAGAGGTTTGGCCGCCAGGAACGACGGCTTTCCCTTGCCGGACTTCGAACATGCCACCGAAAAAGTCCAATACGTGGGAGTACGCGCGCAGCCGGCTGAATGTGGAAGCCTTGCGGAGAGCGTCGGCGGTTTCGCTATCGAGCTTGGAGAAACCGAGGTAGAGGCGGCAGATGGCCGGATCGCCCAGAAAGGTTTCGAGGAAATCCGGCATCGCTTTGCCTTTTTCCTGCGGACCGAGCCAATATTCGGGACCAAATAAAACCGGCACCAGAGTGGGGTGAAAATCGTAGCTGAAGGGGCGGTTGGTGCGCATCGCCTGCTCCAGTTCGTTGACGGGGAAACCGGAATCGGTAGTAATGAAAGCGCGGGTAGCGTTGACGGTTTCCAGAATCACGTCCGACCCGCAGCCGCCGCGCATGCGGAAGCCCAGAATGCGCAGCAGGTCTGCCCCCTTCGGCGATTCGCAGTTGGGAACCTCAATTACTTTCTTGTCGCCTGCCAGTTCCTGCAGCTCGCGGGCTTGGGAAATGTAGCGATGTACCAGCTTCAGATATTCGGTTTGTTCCAGTTCGTCGTTGCTGTGCGAGGCCTGGTAGCCGTTGGTAACGACATTGCGTGCCAGAGCGCTGAGGACCTCGCCGGGGCTAGTCTCGGGGGGCATGGCCGCCATACGGGCAAAGGAGCGGAGCGGGCCGGGAATCGCGATCGTAGGTCTCGTCTCGGAGGCGGGAGACCCCAGTTTCAGATTGCTGCCGGTAATCGCCCGGTAAGCTTCCAGATCGCGGGACGCTGCCGCCTGGTCACCGGCCTCAAGATCAAGAGCCGCCAACCGCCGTGCCACCGACGCAGCGCCTGCCAGATCGTTACGCTGGCGCAGCAAGGACAACAGCCGGTTATCCATCTGACGGCTGGCCGGATCGCCATAACGCTCCAGAAAGGCGGCATAAGCAGCCAAGGCCGCAGTATCGTTCGGGCGCTCTTCCGCGGCGCGGGCCAGAGTAGCGCGCGCGCCTGCGATATCGCCGGCAGTTTCCAGCTTGCGGATCGAGCCGGAATTCTGCCCAAATGCCGCGCTTACCAAAACGAAAACGAATAAGCTGTGTACGCGAGGAATTCTCATGGTAGGCCTACCTTTGGCGAAAATCTACCATGGCGAACCATGACTTCGCGATTTTAGCTAAACAGCGCCCCCGCTGCAATGTGCCGGATGTAAAAACGTACACCCGGCACGCGATGTTTGGTACTACCGGTTAGCGGCTGGCCCTCACGGGCGCAGCATCAGAATTGGAAGCGAGCCACCAACTGCCCTTGCCGCGGCGCGCTGAATACCGTTCCCGTGTTGATGTATCCGAACCCTGAGGTGGTTTGACCAGCCGAGTTGGTCAATTGCGGTAACAGGGCGTTTGTCGCAGTGGGGTTGTTCGGTTCTGTGCGGTTGAAAATGTTGGTGAACTCGGCGCGAATTTGCAGGTTCGCGCGTTCTTTAATCCGGAAGATCCGGCCCAGGCTCATGTCCTCCGCGGGCCGGCGCTGGTAGCGGTAATTGTCATAATAGGCCGCAGCCGTGCCCCATTGCCCCGGGCCCGGATTCACCCATGCCGCTGGATTCAGCACGAAGGTTGTGTTGGGGTTGTAGCAGTGGCAGTTAATGTCAACGGTATACAAGGGGACCCCTGGCACTCGATTCATGTACGTTCCTCCAGTCGTACCCGCCACACCCGTCTGCCGGAAAAGCAATTGAGCCAGGCCGTTCGTTGCGGTCGGCGACATGATGGGCAGACCGCTGGAGTATCGCAACACCGCGCTTACCTGCCAATTGCTCGCGACCCATCCCAAAACCTTATTGCCTAGAAAACCACGGCCCGCCAGCTTCGGAGTAGTATAGATTCCCGAGAATACGAACAGGTACGGTTGATCGAGACCCGATAGATACCGGTTCTGGGCGTGATTGAATACATCGTTGGTAGCGGGAGTAACCGGCGATAAGGTGGAGACATCTCCTTCCGTGCCCTCTGCGAAGCTCTTGCTCCAGGTAAAGGAACTCTGAAACTCGAAGTTGTGGGACACCCGCTTGGTGGCCTTGGCTTGCAGTGAGTTGTACCAGTTATCGCCATCCGGCGCCCAGTGCATATTATTGATGTTGCCGAATTGGGGAAAGGGGCGCAGGGACTGCGAGACGCTGGCAGTCAGCGGGAACCCCGGATAGGGCGGATTCCCAAATCCGGCGGCAATGGCAGTGGGCGAGTTGAGCTGAAGGCCCAGCAATGTTAAATCATTCTGATTATTCAGGCTCAGTCCGTGGGCGGCCAGAATCTGGGGCGTTATGCAGTTGAGACATGACAAGTACGCCGAGTTCCAGTAAGCACCGCGATTGCCCACATAAGCGGCTTCCACCATCAGATTCGGGGCGATTTCCCGCTGAACCCCCACGCTCCAGGAAAAGATTCGCGCCGGCTTTCCTGCGTTCTGATCGATTTGCTGCGCCGGCGACGCGATGGTCCCTGCAAGCGGAACCTGGCCGGTATAGAAATTCGGCCAGGCAACTTTGTACGGCATTCCTTGAGCCATGGTAAATGCGGGAGTGCCGAATGCCGGCGCGTTGTACAAGTATTCCGAACCCGTAGAATAGGCATTGAGAGCATCATCGCTGGTGGTGTAATAAGATACTCCCGCGCCTGCCCTAAATACTGTCTTGGGAGTAAATTGATAGGCAAGTCCCAGCCGCGGGCCAAAGGCGTACGGATAGTTATGGGCCAAGTTGCAGTTACAATGCCCCGGCCCGTAGCCGTTAAAAGTCACTGCTCCGGGTAAGTTTCCCGCGGCCGGATTGGGTGTGCTGGGTGAGAAGTACGGGATCATGCCGTACCCCTCTTTCAGATAAGTCTCGAAGTCGTACCGAAGACCATAATCGAAAGTGATCTTGCGAGTGACTTTCCAGGAGTCTTGTGCAAACCCGGAAAGCGAATGATTGCCTAACCGGCTGACCGACGGTACGGCGTCATATCCGTTGTCCACAGCGCCTAACAGGAAACTCGCATAAGGAAAACCAGGCGTGCCGCCGTTGAGAGCCTGGCCATTGGTGGAAGGAAGCCCAGACTCAGTGGCACTAAATACCAGCCAGCCATTGGCATAAGTCTGATTGTTCCCTTGATAACCTTCCACAATTAACTCGCCGCCGAACTTATAGGTATGGTTTCCACGCACCCAGGTGAGGCTGGTGGCTCCCGTCGGTTTTAAGTTAATGATCCGCGCGGCGATCCCAGGTCCCATACCGGCCATACCGCCTTGCCCGCCACAGGTCAAACCCGAGGTTACGCAGAGACCTTGGAGCGAGGGGAATAGATTCGTGTTGGTACCGGTAAGCCCGATTCCGGTAGCCGGATTATAGGATGCGACCGGCTCATCGTCATCCAGATAAACCAAACCCGCTCCCAAGTGGAGTAAGAGGGTTGGCGTCAGGGTCTGATCAAAATTCAGCCTTGTCGTATTCGCAACGACATGGGAAGGCACAGCGGTAGTGATCGGAAAGGAGAATGGTCCGTTGTTCGGTGTGCTGGTGGATGTTCTCGACCAATAGCCCGAAAGCTTCGAAGTGGAGCTGATCTGATAATCCATTTTCAGAGATGGAATCATCGTCAGTGTGGGGTTCACATAGGTATTGAGATAGTTATTGATAAGTCCGGATTGATTGGGAAGAGGGATCAGGTTTTGGACTTTGAGGGCAACCGCATCCATTTCCGATTGGGGGATGGTGTTATTGGGAAACGGATTGCGAATGACCTGGCCGTTGTAAACGGTCTGGCTGTTCGGATCGTAAATCTCATTCTGTTGAATCGGCCGGCCGAGCGGGTCCGTACCAACGACCAGCCCCGTCAAAGCTTGACTGAAATTACCCTCACGATACTGTGCCGTGGGAACGGTAGTGGGGACGTTGTTCGTGGTAATAGTCTGGCGGAATTGTTCGAAGCTGAAGAAGAAAAAAAGCTTGTTCTTGCCATTTACGACTCTCGGTATCCACACGGGGCCGCCCAGGGTGAATCCAAAATCGTTGCGGTGCTCCGGGGGATTGAGCAGGCCTCCGTGACCGTTGTTTGTGAAGGGCGTACCCGCGTTGAGGTCTGAGTTGACGAAATACTCGTAGGCACTGCCATGAAACTGGTTCGTACCCGACCTCATCGTCACGTTGAAAAAGCCGCCACCGACCAGTCCGTATTCGGCCGCGAAGTTACTCGTTTGTACCGAGAACTCCTGGATTGCGTCAACACTGGGCTGGCTCATGGATTGGGTATAAATCAAGCCGTTAGTTGCGTCCATACCCTCGACGCGCATGGATTCGGTGTTGCTCGGAAGTCCGTTGAGGCGGACATTCGTATCGGCGTTCCAATCGGAGCCAGGGAGGACCTGGAGAACTGCATACGGATTTCGAATGCCTGCCACACCGGCACTCGAACCGGTTGCCAGGATCGGCAGGTTATCGATGTTGTCGATCGATACGTTTTGGCTGAGTTCCCCACTTTCGGTCTTGAGCAATGAGGCCTCTGCCGTCACAGTCACTGACTCAGTGTTGGTGCCTACTTCCAGCGTGACATCGACACGCAGGGTTTGCGCTACGGGAAGCACCAGGTTCTCACGAACAAACCTCTTGAATCCGGGCGCATCCACGGTCACTTCATAAGTTCCGGTAGGTAACTGCGAGAGCGTATAGTTACCTGTGGTGGAACTGGCTGCCTGATAGACAGCCCCCGTTTCCAGATGCCGTGCTTGCACGGGAGCGCTCGCTACTACCGCGCCTGTCTGGTCGGAAATTGTGCCGGTAATTGTGCCGCGGTCACTCTGCGCAAATACCGTAACAGCAGATGATAGTAAGACAGTTGATAGCAAGTAAGCACACAAAATCACTCGACGCATAAAGACCCCCCTTAGGATCCGGAAGCAGGAATTAAGGCCGTACCTCTAGTGCGCGCCCATATAGTCTATGACTCTAGGCACACTACTGCTCAAAAGTCTTGTTGCTCTACTAACTTCTTTTACTGTTTCGCGATGGTATCACGAATCATCTTAATCGACAATGCCCCATTTTACTCATGTTAATTAGAAGCAGAACGAGACGCGAAGCGGATAGAATAAGAGGGCGAGCGCTGACTTTAGAACTGCCAGTGAATGAGACGCGTTGGGTTAGTTGCCGCTGCTGCCGCAACGGCTACCGCATTCTATCGGCAGCCTGTTGCATAGCCAGAGAGTTTTTGTAGGCCTGGTCCTGCGTGGGCCCTACCATCCTCCAACATAGCGGTACTTCAGTTTGTGCTGCTTGCCCCCGAGCTCGTAGCCGTAGATCCAAAGCGAATTCCCGTCGATCTCGGCGGTGTAGTTTCCCGGGCTGAGCGTAGTGCAGCGACGGAATCCAGATTGACACCACACCGTTATCCGCCGTCCGTCCGACATTATCGCGTGAACGTAAGCCTGCGGGATGGATCGCAGCACCGTCCTCGGCGGTGACCCTGGTGAAGTTGTGGTGGTGCAGTTAGTGGTCCCGTTTGCGGTCGCGACTCCGCCGATCCCGGTCGCGGTTGCCGTACCGTTGCAATTCGTAGTTGATTGCGATGCCGTCCCTGGGACAGTGTATGTCACCTGGCGCTCGCTCGTTTGAGTATCCACAACCTGGATCTGTATTTTAGGCTTGTCTTTCCCCTGGGCGGCCATCGTTAGCAGGACTGCACACCCCGTCAGTATCAGCTCTGTACGTCTCATTGGGACCTATTGAATTTTGGTCGCTCCTGCGCTGCTATCGCATTGCATCGGCCCGCTGCTTCATAGCTAGGGAGTTTTTGTAAGCCTGGTCTTGCATGGGACCGGGAATGGCAGCGGCCTGCTCGCTGAACTTTGCTGCTTCGAGCATCTTCGCTTTGCTGTTCGTCAGGTTCGCCAGATTGTAATTATCGACGCCGAGGCAGAATAGCGCGCGGCCCATCATCGCATTATCACCCTTGATATAGGGCAGAGCGGTCCGCAGCGCCTTGTCAGAATCCAGGAATTTGTTGCGTTGGCATTCGGTGGTACCGATGATATAGTACGCCTCCCCCATGGTCCCGCCCTTGATTCTTTCCCAATCGGCGGCGGAAGTTCCCTCCGGCGGTTTCTTGTTGGCTGCGGCGATCATGCGATTCGCGATGGCGACCGCACGGTCCATTTGGTTGCGGCTCGCGGCCTCCTCTACCTGGATGGCCAGCGCCTCGGGCATATCCAGGTAATCGCTTTTGGGATTCTGCTGCTCGAGCGTGTTGATCAGGTCCACCGCTACTTTGGGGTCGGAGCGCATCTGGATCGCCAGCGCGTAGAGGGCATATTCGCTATAGTGATCCACATCTTTGGCATAAGCGGCGCGCGCTTCGTAGGTTGCCTTGTCGGCATCGGCCGGAGCGGGCCCTTCGTATTTCTTAGCGGCGGCGTGGGCGGCGGCGGCCAGTTCCTTGATTTTGGCGGCATCCTTCGAAGGCTCTGCCTGCTTCAGGGCAGCCAACGCGTCATCCAGATCATCGGCCACCATCGGGGCCGGCAAAAGCAACACTCCGGCCATGAGCGCAAACGCAGAACTCAACAAGGCGATTTTCATAACACCCCCAATTGGCTTAGAGATGAATTATACCCCGTGCGGAGGCACGGATGGAACGGACTGTGATTTTGTACGCGGTACAACCACAGCCCGCATTTTTTCGAACCGTTGGCGGGCATTGTACTGTCAGACTAGAAGAAAACAGACTGTGACAAGCCGATCCATCATAGGCGCCTGGGGACGGATTCTGCGCGGCCGTAAGCCGCTGCTTTCGATTGAGATTACGAAGGAATGTCCCTTGCGGTGTCCGGGTTGCTATGCGTACGAACCGGAACACCTGGGGGAGACACCGTTACGGCAGCTTGCCGATCACCGGGGCACGCAATTGGTGGACGGGATTCTTGGCCTGGTGCGGCGGTATCGGCCTTTGCACATTTCGATTGTGGGGGGCGAGCCCCTGGTGCGGTACCGCGAATTGAGCGTGTTGTTGCCCAAACTGGACAGCATGAATATTGAAGTGCAACTGGTAACCAGCGCGGTGCGGCCGGTGCCGGCGGAATGGAGCGCGCTCGGCTGTTTGCACCTGGCCGTCTCTGTGGATGGCTTGCCGGCGGAACACGACCGGCGGCGCGCGCCTGCTACTTACGAGCGCATTTTGCAGAACATTCGCGGCCATTCGGTGATTGTGCATTGCACCGTCACGCGCCAGTTGTTGCGGGAGGGCTACCTGGAGGAGTTCGCCGCCTTCTGGTCGGGCATTCAGGAAGCACGCAAAATCTGGTTCAGCCTGTTCACACCCCAGACCGGCAGTGAATCGGCGGAGCGGCTCACCCCCGAAGACCGTGTGCGCGCCATAGCGGATTTGGGGCGAGTGGCAGCGCGTTTCCCTAAAGTGCACTTGCCGCGGCAGGTTTTGGACGGTTATCTGCGCCCTCCCGCTTCGCCTGAAGAATGTATTTTTGCTCAATGCACCACGTGTGTCACGGCCGATCTGACAACGCCCATTACGCCGTGCCAGTTCGGGGGCCAGCCGGTGTGCGCGGAGTGCGGGTGTCTCGCTTCGGCGGGTATGGCTGCGATCGGGCGTTACAAAGTAGCGGGAATCGTTCCGGTAGCGAGCCTGTTTCACGCTTCGCAGAGGCTGGGCGAACGGTTGGCGATAGCTCTCAGCGGTCAGCAATCAGCCGTCAGCTAACGCCATGGTTGCGGCTGATAGCTGACTGCTGATCACCGATCACTTAACGAATTATCGCCGTTCACGTAAAATAAGTATCAGCGCGGTCAGCAATCAGCCGTCAGCTAACGCCGTAGTTGCGGCTGATAGCTAACTGCTGATCGCTGAAGTAAACGAACTATGGCCGTTCACGTGCGGTCCTGGTGATGATCCCGGAATGGCAGACGAAGTCCAAGTTGCGACTGAAGCTGTTGCCAGCGGAGCCAAGGGGTGGCTTTTGTCGCAGGCGGATTCGCCGGTCCACATCCGCTTTGCCATTCCGCCCGGCACCACGCAGATCGGGCGGGCGCCTGATAATGAGCTGGTAATTCAGGGGCCGAACGCGACCACAGTTTCGCTGCATCACGTGGCGATTGAGCATCGGGCGATAGAAGACGGCGACGAATTTCGCATCCGGGACCTGGAGAGCACCAACGGAACCTTCGTCAACGGGGAGCGGGTCACGGAGGCCGTGTTGGAGCCGAATTCCTGTATCCGGCTGGGGGCGCAGGGTCCCGAGCTGCTGTTTGTTTTGGATGAACCCGAAGCCATGGCGTTGAACCAGACGCAGGTGATACCGGAATCGATTGCGGGCGCGGAGATTACTCCTCCGGCCGCCTCCAACACTTACGAGAACCTGCTTTCCGCGGGGGTGGAGCGGGCGCGCCAGGCGCGCGCGGATGGTCTGGCCGGACAGACGATGACGATCATGCGCGAGGCGCTCGACTTGGCCTTGCATCATTCCGGCAGAAGGTTCTGGCGGCTTCTAGGAGGGCTGGCAGGCCTCTTCGTAGTGGTATCGGGGCTTGCGGCATGGGACATCGCGCGACTGAGCCGCGAGAAGAACTCGATCGATGCGCACATTCATAATCTCGAGGCGCAACTGCAGAAGGCCACCAGCACGGACCAGGCAGACCAACTGGCAAAGCAACTGGATACCCTGGAAGGCGCGGGCGAACAACTGGAGAAGGAATTGATTTACCGCATCGGATACCGCAACCGGGACTTCGTGACCAACGAAATTCGCCGGCTGTTAGAGGAATTCGGCGCGGAGGTGTACAGCGTCCCGCCCGAGTTCAGCGAGCGCGTGAAGCATTACATTGAGCAGTACGAGAGCGCCGACAAGCCCCTGATGACCCGGGCGCTGGGGCAAGAGGCGGGCCGGATTTCGGCCATGGAGCATGTGCTGACAGAGGAGCACCTGCCGCCGGATTTGGCGTACCTGCCACTGGTCGAAAGCGCGCTCGGGCCAGGCCAGTCCGCCGCCGGCGCCGCGGGGCCCTGGCAGCTTACGCCCGCAACCGCTAAGGCCTTGGGCCTCGAAGTAAGTGACGGGGTGGATGAGCGGAACAACGTGGTGAAGTCTACGCGTGCCGCTTGCCGCTATCTGCGCGAGTTGATTGTCGACTTCGGAACGGGCAGCTCGGTAATGCTGGCGTTGGCCGCGTACAACGGCGGTCCTACGAAGGTGAAGCAGGCGGTGGAGAAGACGGTTCGCGACCCCTTGCAGCAGCGAAATTTCTGGTACCTGTATCGGGTTCGGGCGCTGCCGGATGAGACGCGGGAGTATGTGCCAAAGGTCATCGCAGCGATGATCATCGGGCGTGATCCCAGCCACTTCGGATTCCGCGATCCTAGAACCGTGGGCTAGCTTGCAACCGCGGACTCCGATCGCAGAAGCACTTACAGTATGCTTGGGCTATAGCTCAAAAAAAACATGAATATTAAGCTGAAGCGTACGCCCGGCATCTATGTCGTAGGATTTATGGGATCGGGCAAATCGATGATCGGGCGCCTGCTGGCCCATGAGTTGGGGTGGAGTTTTTTCGATCTGGACCACGAAATTGAGGCTGCCGAGAAGACATCGATTACCGAGATTTTCGGAACGCGTGGGGAACCGGAATTTCGCCGTATCGAGACGGAGATGCTGCAGCAACACATTTTGTGGATCGAGCAAGGCCGCCCCGCGGTGGTGGCTCTGGGCGGCGGCGCATTTGCGCAGGACAGGAATCGGGCGCTGCTCGAAGGGCGCGGCATTACGGTATGGCTGGATTGTCCACTGGAAATGGCGGCCGAGCGAGCGGCGCTGGCGTCGCACCGGCCGCTGGCTCGCGATCCCGGGCAATTCGCCGCGCTTTATCAGGAGCGCCTGCCGAGCTATCGCCTGGCGAACATCCATATCCCTGTCACAACTGACGATCCGCATGTAGCGGTAGCGGCGATTCTGTCGCATCCGCTCCTCCAATGAGCGTGAGCCGATGAGTGTGGGCAGGCTGCGCCGGCAGGCCGTGGCGATTTTCCGGGCGGCAGTGGCGGCGGCGGACCCAGCGGCGGCCGTCGAGCGGCAGCTTCGGCCCATCGATTTCTCGAGTTATCGCGACATCTATGTGGTGGGCGCGGGCAAAGCTGGCGCGTCCATGGCCGCAGCGGCGGAACGTGTGCTCAGCAAGCGTGTGACCGAGGGACTGGTGAACGTGAAGTATGGGCACGTGGCGAAGCTCAAGCGAATTGAAGTCAACGAGTGCGGCCATCCGGTTCCTGACGGGGCGGGGGTTGCCGGCGCGGAGCGGATCGCAGAAATCGCCGCCAGGGCCGGCCGCGGTGACCTGGTGCTGTGCCTCATCTCCGGCGGCGCTTCGGCGCTGCTGCCGCTTCCGGGCGCGCCGGTTACGCTGGCCGAGAAGCAGGAGGCGACGCGGCTGCTGCTGGCCTGCGGGGCGGACATCCACGAATTCAATGCCGTGAGGAAGCACCTTTCGCGAATTAAAGGCGGGCAATTGGCGCGCCTCGCCTGGCCGGCGAGGGTAGAGGCTCTGCTGCTTTCCGATGTGATTGGGGACGATCCCGCTGTGATTGGCTCCGGCCCCACGGCCCCGGATGCGAGCACATTCGCGGATGTAGCGCGGATACTGGAGAAATACAGGATCACGCGGCGAATGCCGGCGGGCGTGCTGCGCCGTCTCCGCCAGGGATTACGCGGCGAAGTAGAGGAGACGCCGAAGCCGGGCGACCGGACTTTTCGCGATGTACGCAACAGCATCGTGGGGAGCAACCGGCTGGCGCTCAAGGCCGCCGCGCGGCGCGCCCGCCAGTTGGGCTTGCGCACGCTGGTGCTCTCAAGCGAGGTTCAGGGAGAAACGCGGGAGATTGCGCGCATGCATGCCGCCATAGCGCGCGAAATCGCGCGGTCGGGGAATCCTCTGAAACCGCCGGCCTGCGTCATTTCGGGCGGTGAAACCACGGTAACACTGCGCGGCAAGGGGCTGGGAGGGCGCAACCAGGAGTTTGTACTGGCCGCCGCGATGGATATTTGCGGATTAGCCGAGACGGTAGTGTTCAGCGCCGGCACGGACGGCACAGATGGACCTACCGATGCCGCTGGCGCAGTGGCCGATGGGTCCACCCTGGCACGAAATCCGAATGCGGCCGCGTACCTGGACAACAACGACTCGTACCACTACTTCCAGGCTTTGGGCGATTTGGTCAAGACCGGTCCCACGCTGACTAACGTCATGGACGTGCGCTTGATCCTGGTGGGGGGCTGAGTTATCAATCAAACTCCAACCGGGGCGCAGCCTGCTGCTCTCCTACTTGCCCAACGGCAATCGCGGCGACCAGATAATTTTCCGCGCGCACCGGCGACCCCGCCAGCCGCCGCAGCAGCGCGATCTGTCCCACGTGCGTCAGGGCATCGGCTATTGGCCCTTGAAATAGCTCTTCCGCAGGGACGCTTTGCTCGGTGGCGCCAGCAAGCCTCTGGTCGAAGGTTTCGAGCGCGCTGAAAAAGCGGGCCACTCCCGCTTCCCACGCGAGCGCCGGGGAATTATGCCACTTCTGTTTGCCATCCACCAGGGAAACTGCCCAATCCAAAAGATCGCCCAGGTGGGCCAGGATCTCAGCCGGTGTGCGCGTGGCAGGCCCCGCGCGAAATTCCGCAAACTCCGGAGGCGCATGGCGTAACGCTTTTCCCGCGCGGTAGGCCAGCGTGGCAACCGTGTGCCGCAAAAGCAATGCTTCCTGGTTGGACATCGAATTGAGGGTAGCATTAACCGGTGGCGCTGCGTGCCGGCGCTACAATCGAATATGCTGTTTCGCAGTTTTTTGGCAGCTCTTCTGGCGGCGGCGTCTTTATTTGCCCAAAACGCAATTCGACTTAAGGTCGATGCCACGGATACCCCGCGGCGTGTGTTTCATGTGCAACTGACGATGCCGGTCAAGCCAGGGCCGCTGACCCTGCTCTACCCCAAGTGGATTCCGGGTGAGCACGGACCCACTGGCCCCATCGAAAACCTGGTGGGACTCGAGATCAAAGCGGGTGGCCAGAGCATTCCCTGGCGGCGCGACGATGTCAATCTCTACGCCTTTCATATCGACGTTCCTCAAGGCGCCGCGTCTCTGGATATCGTCTTCGATGTGCTCTCCGGCGCAGATACCGGCGCCTTCTCCTCCGGCAGTTCCGTCACTCCCGAACTGGCGGTTCTGAACTGGAACCAATGCGTCCTCTACGCGGAAGGCGCACCTCCGGATACGGTGCAATATCAGGCCAGCCTGCGCGTGCCCGCAAATTGGAAATATGGAACCGCGCTGCCCATCGATCACGAAAGTGGCAGCGATATCGATTTCAAACCCTCATCGCTCACCACCTTGATCGATTCGCCGATTTCCATGGGCAGCCACTATCGCACCATCGCCCTGGGCACTGATAACGGCATTTCCCACTACATCCACATCGCGGGCGATAGTGAGGAGTCGATTGCCGCGCCTCCCGAAGTAATCGCCGGCTACCGGAAACTCGTGTCCGAGGCGGGCGCTCTGTTTGGCAGCCGCCACTATCGCGATTACCACTTCCTGCTGACCTTGAGCGATCACGTAGCCAATTTCGGCCTGGAGCACCATGAATCGAGCGACGATCGCGTGCGGGAGCGCACGCTGATTGAATCCTCCGGCCGGATCGCCGAAGCCGACCTGCTGTCGCACGAGTTTGTTCATTCCTGGAACGGAAAATACCGCCGCCCGAGCGGACTGGCATCGGACGGGAGCGATGGCGGATACAGTGCGCCGATGAAGGGCGGCCTGCTGTGGATTTACGAGGGGCTGACCGAATATCTGGGAGAAGTGCTGGCGGCCCGCAGCGGTTTGTGGACCCCCGAACAGTACCGCGATTCGCTCGCCGCAACTGCCGCGGAAATGGATACGCGCTCCGGACGCGCCTGGCGTCCCCTGGAAGATACGGCGGTGTTCGCGCAAGTGCTCTACAACCTGAACGAAGATTTCGAGGACTACCGCCGCTCTACGGATTTTTATGGGGAGGGATCGCTGATCTGGCTGGAAGTTGATGCCATGATCCGGCAACTGAGCAAAGGGGCCAAGTCGCTCGATGATTTCTGCCGCGCTTTCGAAGGCGGGCCGGGCGGTGTGCCCGTTATGAAGTCCTACACACTGGATGAGGTTGTGGCGGCTCTCAACGCCATTCAGCCCTATGACTGGGCCGGCTACTTCAAACAGCGACTCCAAACCGCTACACCCCGCGCACCACTGGGCGGAATCGAGCGCGGCGGCTGGAAGCTGACGTATACATCGCAACCCTCCTCCTTTACCACCGCCCGGGATGAGTACCGCAAGCAGGTGGACTTACGCTATTCTCTCGGGCTGCTGGTCAAAGAAGACGGAGTCATCCTCGATGTGATCAACGATGGCGCGGCTCGCAAAGCGGGCGTGACGCCCTCCACCAAGCTGATTGCGGTGAATGGCCGCGAGTTTACGCCCGCGGTGTTGCACGACGCCGTGAGAGCCACGGCCACAAATCAGCAGGGCGTGGAGTTGCTAATCAAGAATGGCGAATTTTACCAGACGTACCACGTCGCTTACCGCGGCGGAGAACGTTATCCCCACCTGATGCGGGATCAGGCCGCGGCTGATCTGCTCACGCAAGTAATCGCGGCCAAAGCGCGGTAGCGTTATCTGAGGCCGCCCGCGTTGCCTAGAATATCGGGCGGCGGCTCGTGAGCTTCATCAGGGCGGCGATTAGCGCATCGATATCGGCGCAGGTGTTGTATAAAGCCAAGGATGGCCTGACCGTGCTCTCCACACCGAAACGCCGCAATATCGGCTGCGCGCAATGATGGCCGGCCCGCACGGCAATGCCCTCCTGGTTGAGCGCGCTTCCCACTTCTTCGGTTTTGTGCCCGTCCAAAACAAAAGACAACACGCCGGCTTTATCCGGCACGGCGCCAATCAGCTTCAAGCCGGGCACCTCCTGAAGAAGGCGAGTAGCGTAGAGCAGAAGCTGGTGCTCGTATTCGGAGATGGTTTGCATTCCGATGCGGGTTACGTAGTCGATGGCTGCTCCCAGTCCCACCGCATCGGCGATGTTGCCAGTGCCGGCCTCGAAGCGCGCTGGCGCCTGCTGATACAGCGTGCGCTCGAAGGAAACATTCCGGATCATGTTGCCTCCGCCCTGCCACGGCGGGGCTTCGTTCAACAAAGCTTCCTTCCCATAGAGCACGCCGATGCCCGTGGGCGCAAACACTTTATGCCCGGAAAACACATACCAGTCCGCGTCGAGAGCCTGGACGTCCACCCCCATGTGCGAGACTGCCTGCGCTCCATCCACGAGTGCTTTGGCCCCGGCCGCGTGGGCCATTTGAATAACCTGCCCGATGGGCGTGATGGTACCGAGAGCATTCGATACCTGGCTGACGGAAACCAGCTTGGTTTGTGGCCCCAGCAGCTTGCCGTATTCTTCCATTACCAGTTGGCCGCTGTCATCCACGGGGATCACTTTGAGGCGTGCGCCCTTCTCTTCGGCCAATTGTTGCCAGGGGACGATGTTCGCGTGATGTTCGAGCCAGGCAATGACGATTTCGTCGTCTTTGCCGATAAACTGCTTGCCCCAGCTCTGCGCCACTAAATTGATTGCCTCGGTGGCGCCGCGCACGAACACGATTTCCCGCACGGAAGAAGCATTGAGAAATCCACGCACTTTTTCCCGCGCGGCTTCGTACGCGTCCGTCGCCCGCGCAGCCAATTCGTGCGCGGCCCGGTGAATGTTCGAATTCTCGTGCTCGTAGAATTGCTTCAAGCGGTCAATTACGGCCTGCGGCTTCTGCGTGGTGGCTGCGTTATCGAGCCAGACGAGCGGGTGGCCATTTACGCGTTCTTCTAGAATCGGAAAATCCCGGCGGATCCGATTCACATCGAAGGGCAGCGTCCCACCGTTAAATTGGAGCGGAGCCGCCTCCCATCCAGGCACCTGCACGCCTGCCTGAGAGGGCCGCGCGTATTCGAGGAAATAGAATGACGGGCCGGCAGCGCCTGCCGGTATTTCCGTGAATTGAGGAACCGAAGGCATGGCTGCCGCGAGAAGGCTCCGCAGTTCCCCCTCACCCGGCAAATCCGGCACGGCCGGCATGAAGGGCGCCGAAACCTGGCCGCCCGGGGATTCGAGAGAATCCGCCCCCACCGCCGGTTTCAGAAGGCCCGTGGGAGATCTGCCCGGCACAGCCGGCGCTGGATTATCGGGAAACGCGGCAAAGAATTCGTTCGCCAGCCGGGCCAAAGCCTCTACATCCAGCGGACTGGCCGGGTTTCGCTCACTTGTACTCATGTTTGTAATCGTGATATTTGCCGGTTTCCACATCGTCCAACACGCCCAATGCATCTTCGGTCAAAACCGCCAGCGAACAATAAAGCGACACGAGATATGACGCAATTGCCTTGTGGTTGATGCCCATGAAGCGCACCGATAGACCCGGACTCTGCTCGCCCGGCAGCTTTGGTTGAAACAGTCCTACAACGCCCTGTTTGCGCTCTCCGGTGCGGATCAGCAGGATATGGGTCTTCCCGTTTTCCTGAGGCACTTTATCCGATGGAATCAGCGGTATGCCGCGCCATGTCACGAACTGTGAGCCAAACAGAGAAACCGCCGGGGGAGGCACTCCGCGCCGCGTACACTCACGTCCGAAAGCGGCGACGGCCGCAGGGTGCAGCAGAAAGAAACCCGGCTCCTTCCAGACCTTCGAGAGCAGTTCGTCCAGGTCGTCCGGTGTGGGCGCCCCTGTGCGCGTCTTGATCCGTTGTTGCGGGGATGCACTGTGTAGCAGGCCATACTCGGGGTTGTTGATCAGTTCGCTTTCCTGCCGCTCCTTCACCATCTCGATGGTCAGGCGCAGTTGCTCCCCAATCTGGTTATAAGGGTTGCTATACAGATCCGAAACGCGCGTATGGACGTCGAGCACCGTATTCACCGCGCTGAGCATGTATTCGCGGGGATGCTCTTCATAATCCACGAAAGTTTGCGGCAGGACGCGCTCATCGCGATCGGAGCATTCTACTGTGACTTTGGAGGCATCCTTCACACGATTGAGCCGGTAAATGCCGGCTTCCACGGGAATCCACTGCAGCAGATGGGTGAGCCACCGTGGGGTGATCGTCCCCATCTGCGGAACCGTTTTGGTTGCGTTCGCAAGTTGCCGCGCCGCTATATCGCCTAGCGCGGTTTGCCGTTCAGCTTGGTCGGCCATGAGTCTCCTGTAATCTAGCGGTCAGAGCGTTCCGGATTGCGGAACACCGTAATTTTAATTACCAATAGGAATAATAGAGATTATGCAAGTGGCTGTCAAGTAATAAGTTTCGACCGCTGATGACCTCTACGGCAGCCTGCCAAATCAGCCTTCGACAATCTCCCCGATTGCCGCTATCTTCCCGCCCCGCGAGCGAATTTCCGCGAGCGCCTCCCCGGCCTCCTCCCGGTTGAGGCTCTGTATGGCATCGCTGACCACCAGCACCTGTCTGCCGCGCTCGAGCAGTCCGCGGGCAGCGCACAGCACGCAGATCTCGGTGACTACGCCGTACACCACGAAGCGGTCCGCCGGAAGCGCATCGAGAACACGCGGCAAGGTGCGGGTGGCGAACGCGTCGATGGTCTGCTTTTCCAGGATAATTTGCTGCGCCCCGGCAAGCGAAAACTCGCCATCGCTATTGGGAATGACCACGCGTTTTTCGAGCAACGTCGCGGCAGGCTTGCGCTGCCCCAGCGTTCCGGCGATCGAGTGCGGTGGCCAGGAGGCGAATTCCGGGTCGTTTTCGGAGTGGGCATCCGTCGTAGAGAGCACCGGAATGCCGCGCGCCGCGGCGTAGCGGTTCAGCCGCGCGATCACATCCACTATGCGCTCGGCGCCGGGCACATAAAGCGCTCCGGCCGGGTAGAGGAAGTCGAGTTGGGTATCGACGTCTAGGAAAGCGGTTGGCATGTGGTGAGATTGCGACGCGTCTGCTCGATCAGCTCGCGCAATTCGCGGCTATAGATTACCGGCCACGGCTCGGCTGCCTCCAGGCTCCGCAGCGGCGCAGGCAATTTCCGCACGGACTCTGCGGCGCGGCAGCGGGCCTGTTCCAAGCCGGGGAGAGGTTCGACGAGCTCGCCTTCCAGGATTACGGGCCGCAGCAGTGCCTCCCCTTTGCCGCATTCGCCGGAGCGAGCCACCACATCGCGCGCCGCATCGCGGAAAACCTGCTTGGCCCCGGGAACACTCACCTTGTCGTCGCTCAGTTTGGACGTAAACCGCTGAATCCCACTGACGTTGAGCTCCACCAATTTATAGATAGCGCTCATGGCCGGGGCATCGGCAGAGGTGGCCAACTGGGTGCCTACGCCGAAAGAATCGATGAACGCCCCGTCGCGAACCAGGCTGCGAATACGATGTTCATCCAGATCGCCGCTAGCCATGATCTTAGTGTCGTGGAGCCCGGCTTCATCCAGCACCGCACGAACCTGCCGGGAAAGCGACAGCAGATCGCCGCTATCGAGACGCACTCCCCACAAAGGCGGACCGAGTCGGGCTGCGATGCGCGCCCCTTCGACAGTGTTGTAAGTATCGATTAACTGTATGGTGTGCGGACCCAGCACGCGTTGCAACACGCGAAAGGCTTTGGCTTCACCCGCAAACGACATCACCCAGGAATGAGCGGCGGTTCCCATCACCGGGATCCCATAGCGAAACCCGGCCAGGGCATTGCTGGTGCCGGCGCAGCCCCCGAGATAAGCCGCGCGCGCGCCGATTACCCCGGCTTCCGGGGTATGCGCCCGCCGCGTGCCGAATTCCACCACGTCGCGCCCTTCCGCGGCCTCCACACAGCGCATCGCTTTAGTCGCAATCAGAGTGGGAAAGGTGATTGCCGAAAGCACGTAAGTTTCCGGGATCTGCGCTTCGATGATGGGCGCACGAATGGTAAGCAGGGGTTCGCCCGCAAACAACGGAGTACCCTCGGGAGCGGCAAACAGGTCACCCGTAAAGCGGAATTGCCGCAGATATTCGAAGAATTCCGGCGATGCGTTTTGAAACTGCGGCAGGCCGCGGAGATACTCGATCTCCTCCGTGCGGAAGCTGAGATTAAGAAGATAGTCCACCACCTCTGCGAGACCCGCAACAATGACAAAGTTGCGGTTTGGCGGAAGGCGGCGGATAGCAAATTCGAAGGTGGCCCTCTGCGCGGCTTTGCCGGCTTCGAAGTAACCGGCAGCCATCGTCAATTCGTAAAGGTCCGTGAGAAGGCCGTTCATCGTTTCGTGGCGGAGGGCCACAAACGATCGTAGCCCTCACGTCTTTGTCTTTTTCGCCGCAGCGGGAGGCACAGTTTCCTTAATGTCAGAGGCGGCCTTTTCGAGATCATCCACCGATTTGCTATCTATTCCATAGATGCCCGGCTCGTCTTCACGCTTCGCGAAATATTGGTTACCTTGCTTACTGATTGTAACCCGTTCGACCCGTTTCCCCATATTCGAGGTTACTGCGGCTTCGAATACGGCTTCGCCGCCGCCCTTCTCATCGAAAGTGGTGGCGCTCAGATCGCGAAGCTTGTCGATAAGGTTCTGCACGCTGGTATTGTCCATGGTTTTAGCGCCGGCCATCCACTTATCGCCGCTTTTCACATAAGTAACGCTCTTCAGTTCGATTTTGGAAGGATCACTGAATCCGAAGTCGAACAACTTCTTGTTGCGGAAATCATCCAGGCTCTTGTCGAGATTCTTGCCGAGATCGCCGGACACTTTGTAAATGCCAGCCACCACGGAGCTTTGGGCGTAGTAGTTATTGTCTTTATCCTTGCGCAGCTCGATCGATTGATTGCCGGATGAATCGGTGAGGGTTGCAGTTGCCGTCTTTGTCCCTGCCGCAAAAGCCTTGGACGCTTTGCCGGCATCTTCGGAAAGATCCATTTTGGCGTCTTTCAAATTACTCACCAGGGTATCGACCGTGCCGCCATCGGCACGTAACGGACGCGGTTTGACGATCTGCCACTCATTTTGGCCGTTCTTACCGAATTCGATTTCCGGCTTACCGGCGGCCTCCAGATCGACGCGCGTCAGCTTATCGGAGTCAAAGGTCAGGAGGCGCTTATCGCGGAGGTCATTGGGCGCTTTGTCGATATTGTTTTTGACGTAACTGGCGATGGTGAACACGCGCGGATCGCTCGCCAGCTTGACATAACTGGCATCACCCTTTGGTGTTTCATCGCCAATCAGCAGGTTATCGGTCTTACCGCCCTTCTCGATCACGTGCACGTCCACCGCCGGTGTCTTTAAACCATAAGGCGCCAGATCGGTGGCCTTATCCTCCACCACCGTATCGGCGTTCAAGGCGGAGAGGTTCGAAACCAGTGTAGTGACCGTATCCTGATCCGCCGACAGCGCCTCCGGCTGCGTCATCAACCATTTGCCGTTTTCGTGCTTGAGATCGATGGTCTGCTGCGGATTCTTCAGTTGTACTTCCTGGACGCTGTCCGAAGGAATGGAGAGAATTTTAGTCGTGGTATCGGCCTTGGCGGATGACTGTTTCTTATTGGACCACCAGGTCAAACCGCCCAGAACGGCCAAAACCCCGACCGCGATGAGCAGTCCTGTCGGTTTCACGCTGTTACCTCCTCTGACCAGCCCCCAGTCCCTAATCCCCAGTCCCTAAGCATCTCCCTTACCTCCTCTTCCACCAGGTGCCGAGGCCCACCACTACCACCGCCAGCGGGAAGAAAATGATGCTCAGCAGAAACATCAAGCTTCCGCGCTGTCCCGTGATATTAAGGGCCTGGTTCTGTGTGTCCTTCGGGCGGATGGAGATCAGGTCCTCGTCCGAAGAGAGCCAATCAACCGTGTTCAAGAACAGGTCGCGGTTGCCGAGGGCCTTGGAGCCGATCAGACCATTCTGAGCCCAGCGCGCAGTCCCAAACACCACGAAGCGGCCTTTGTTCGCTCCGGTAATGGTTCCGGCTGCCGCCAGGGTGAATGGTCCCTTCTTGCCCTTGCGCGGATCGATCGCTCCTCCGGGACCGATGTCATCGACCGAAAGGCTGTCTTCTGAGGTCCCGAACATCTTCTCTACGCTGGCTGCGCCAGTGGACTTGATGTCGAGCGATCGTGCCAGCGGGAAAGCGGTCGGTATCCTTTGCATGGGCCGCACAATCGTCTGCTGTTCATACTGGAAGATCACCGGCTCTTCGGGACCCGTGCCGAAAAGGCTTTGGCCCACGCCGCTCAAATCGAGCACCAGGTCTTTATCAGGGGTAACTCCCCAATCTGAGAGGAGACTCAGCAGCTCGGGGCTATCCTGCGTCTGCGTATCGCGGCTGAGGCGCAGAGGATCGTCCAGCATGAAAAGCGCATGGCCGCCGCCCTCTACATATTTTTTAATGGCATCCACAACCGCCGGCGGATAGGCAAGCTGCGGGCCTCCCACGACCAGCACCGTGCAGTCCTTAGGGATTTCGAACCCGGCAGCCTGCGGCTGTTGCTTTTCATTTATGTTGATCGGTTTGCCCGCTTCAGGCGCGTTGCCCTTGGGCGTAAGCACCTGGGTTTTGAAGTTGTCCCCATCCAACAACTGCTTCAAATTGGAGTAGCCGCTGGCTTCGGTATCATCCGTGCTGTATTCGCCGCCCGCCGACAGGAAGTACACGGTCCGCGTCTGGTTTTTGAGCGACCGGATCAGCGCCCCTGTCACTTCTTCTTCCGTTAAGGCCTTGGCGGGTTCTTTGCGGAAGCCGCTATCCACAATGAGGTTGGCATCTCGCGTAAAACCGGCGGCGCGCGCCTGCTGCGGTTTCTTTACGGGATCGATGTACTCGACTTTAATCTTGGACGACAGGTTGGCGTAGCGGTCGAGCAGGTTGCGGGCATTCGGAAAACTGGACTGTTCGGCGAAATAGGTAATGTGCACGTCGTTCTTCAGTCCCTTCACCACCTTGATCGATTGGCCGGAGAGACTGAACTGCTTGTTAGCCGTCGCATCGTAGGTCTTGTCATAGCGATTCCCCAGGAAATTGGCTGCGGCCAGCACCGCGATAATTACGGCCAGATACAGCGTTACGTAGGCTGTGTACTTGGTTTGACGAGTTCTCATCCAGTCATGACGGGGCATATTACGACCTCCACCGCAGCGATTCCATCGAGCGCGAAGTGAGGAACAGCGGGAAGAATATCATGGAAACGTAGAAAATCAGGTCTTTGGTTTCGATTACGCCTTTGGAGAAGTTATCGAAGTGAGTGACGATGGACAGGTAATTAACAACCGCTGCCCAGCCGGTGGTGTCAAACGAAGTGGACCAGTTCAACAGCCAGAGTAGAAGACATACAAAGAAGGTGACGCCGCCGGCGATAATCTGGTTGCGCGTGAGCGTGGAGATGAACTCTCCGATCGCCAAAAGGCAGCCGCCTTGCAGCAAAAGGCCCAGATAAGCCACCAGAACCGGTTTGATATCCGGCTTGCCCCACGCAAACAGCAGCGCCAGATTGATCACCGACATCGCCAGGATGCACACGTACAGCAGCATGGCCCCCAGCCACTTACCCAGAATAATCTGGCTATCGGTTACCGGCGAAGTGAGCAGCAACTCAATCGTGCCGCTCTTTTTCTCCTCAGCCACCAGCCGCATGGTGATCATCGGCACCAGAAAGAGCGTGATGGTGCTGGCGAAGCTGAGCAGGGGAGTGATAATTTGCTCATTGATGTTCATCGGCGCACCGCCGCCCTGCAACTGTGCCTGAAAGGCGAACCGCACAAAATCGCGCGTGGCGGTGTAAGTGCCGAATCCGAAGATCAGCGCGAAAAACGCCATCAGTAAGTAAGCGATGGGCGACGCGAAGTAACTGTTCAGTTCTTTGCGGCAAATCATCCATATTTGGGACATTAATTAGTTAGCTCCTACTTGTTCTTTTTCCGGCTCCGGCGCTTTGTCTCGCTGCTCGGAAGCGGTGAGTTGGAGGAAGATCTCTTCCAGGCTGAATCCGAGGCTGCGCAGCTCATTCAGATTCCAGCCGGCGTTCACCACCGCGCGGGCCAAGTCGGAGCGAATGTGCCGCCCCTGCAACCCTTCCACTTCGAAAATCAGACGTCCGCTCCGGGATTCCTTCATCAGCACGCGGCTGACGCCCGGAACCTGCTCCAGACGCTGCTGCACGTCATTGGGATTCGGACGCCCATCCACAGCCTCCAGTTCCACGGCCACCGCCTGCGACCCACGCAACCGGTTGGTCAGGTTCATCACCGAATCGATGGCCACCAGCCTGCCGCTGCTGATAATAATTACGCGCTCGCAGGAGTGCTCCACTTCCGACAGGATATGGGTGCTCAGGATGATGGTGTGATCGCCCGAAAGCGACCGGATCAACTCCCGGGTGTGGATGATCTGTTGGGGATCGAGGCCGCTGGTGGGCTCGTCGAGGATGAGCACATCCGGGTTATGAATGATGGCTTGCGCCAAACCGACGCGCTGGCGATAGCCCTTGGAGAGCTTCGAGATCAGCCTGTGGCGCATATCCGCCACAGCGCAACGCTCCATCACTTCGTTCACGCGGCTTTTTACCGCGCCGGATGGAATGCCTTTCAGCCTGCCGACGAATTTCAGGTATTCCTCGATCTCCATCTCCGGGTAGAGCGGAGGCGTCTCCGGAAGGTAGCCGATGCGCTTTTTAACATCCATGGGATTTTCGAGCACATCGAAACCCGCAACCGTGGCTTTCCCGGCGGTGGGCGGAAGGAAGCACGTAAGGACGCGCATCGTGGTGGTTTTGCCGGCGCCATTAGGGCCCAGAAAACCTACGATTTCCCCCTTTTCGACTTCGAAGGAAATGTTGTCGACAGCGACAGTTCGAGCGTATCGCTTGGTAAGGCCTTCGACTTTGATCATATTGCTAGCTCAGAATGGACAGACTTTGTGATTCCCATTTGGCTTCTCTTCCGATACACAACGCACGGCGACAGCGGCCGGTCCGCAGCGCTTGGTTGGATCGCTGGATGGCGCGCCTCGATCGCGGCCGGTGTACTTCTCTGCACGCTCTTGACTGAGCGCCGAAATGGAATCTCAATTGAGTATTTATCATAAAAACCACGGACAAGGGTTGTCAAACGCGGGCCCAAACGCAAGCCGCGCCGCCGGCTCGCCCACGGCTCCGTTACGCGCAGAAAAAAAGTTGCTATGTATGTTAAGACGGATGCGGGCCGGGGTCGTTTCGATGAACTGATAGAGTAAATAGGTTGCAGCCAAATCTCGCCTCCTTCCCTGGCATCACCGCGCCGGCTTTGGCAACCGCCGCTGGCATCACAGCCGCTACAGCGGGTGTTTGGCTGGCCGGGATCAACCGCCACGTGGGGAAAGACGCCGGCTCGAAGCACACGTCCGTGGCCGCTATGGCAGTTCCCTTCATCGCGGGAATTCTGTTGGGAGTGGCCTTGTTCGGTTTGTTGCCGGAACTGGTGCTGGAGGCGGGATGGGGTGTCAGCCTGCTGTTGTCCGGCGCAGGCTACGGTCTGCTGATCGCCGTGGATCGCTATGTGCACGACGTTTGCCCAATCTCCTCCCATACCCATAAACATAGTGGCGCTGCGGGCAGCATCGGCGAACTCCACGGCTTTGCAGCGCCTCTATTGGCCGCGGCAGCCATCCACAGTTTCCTGGATGGCTGGAGCGTGGCCACCTCCCAGGCCGCAGGGCCGCTGGGGTTGCGCGTGGCCGTCCCACTGGCCGTGAGTCTGCACAAGGTTCCCGAAGGCATCGCCCTGGGCGGAATCGTGTGCGCAGCCATGGGCTCCGCGACCGTGGGATTGCGCATGCGTGCCCTCATCGGTTGCATTCTGGCGGAGGGGTGCACCTTGGCAGGCGCTGTAATGGGCCTGAAACTCGCGCCGCAACTGGGCGAACATTGGGTGGTCTATCCGCTCGGCCTCACCGCGGGTTGGATTTTCTACCTGGGATTCCACGCGGTACAAGAAGAATGGAAGCATCGCGGCGCATTTGTTTCCGCGCTGACCGGTCTGGCCGGAGCTGCCGCCATCCAGCGCGGCGCCGAAGCGTTTTTCCGGTAGTTCCCGGCCGTCAGCCCAACGGTGCGTCCTGGCCGCCCGGCCTCTGGCCCCCCGGCGTATAATAAAAAGGAATCATGCCTTGGCCTGTGTCCCCACGCACGTTACTGCGTGTTTTTACCCATTTGCAAATGTTGCCGATCCTCGAAAGCGGCGAAGAGACCTTGGTTGGCGGCCAAGCCGTCTTAGAGGGCGTTATGATGCGCGCACCCCACAGCTATTGCGTAGCGGTGCGGCGCGCCGATGGCAGTATGGTGACCGAAGAGTTGCCGCTCGAGCGCATGTCGGAACGTCACAAGATTTTCAAATACCCGATCCTGCGCGGCCTCGGGACCCTCTGTCAAGCCATGCTGCTCGGTTGTAAGGCGCTCAAGTTTTCCGCCTCCGCGGCGCTCGCGGATGCCAGCCCCCAAACTCCGGCCCTCAGCCCCCAAAAACAGCCGCAAGCCATGCCAGCCTGGGCTTTTGTCACCCCCCTGCTGTTCTCCCTGGCTTTCTTTATTTTTACTTATAAGTTTGTCCCGCTACTCATAGCGACCAAGATGCAAAGCGTCTGGCCGGTGCTCCACAGCCGCATCCCCTTCAACCTTACCGACGGGTTTGTGCGGCTCGGTCTTTTTCTCGCCCTTTTGTACGGCATCTCGCGCCTCAAGGATATTCATCGCACTTTCGAATACCACGGCGCGGAGCACAAAGTGGTCTTTAATTTCGAATCGGGTCAGCCGGTGTGTGTGACCAACGCCCAGCGCTTTACCACCTTCCATCCCCGCTGCGGCACCAGCTTCCTGTTTGTGCTCTTCTTGCTGGCCATCCCAGTCTATGCACTGATTCCCTTCGATGGTTTTCTGGCGAAATTCTTGTGCCGGATCGCTCTGCTGCCAGTGCTGGTCGGAGTGAGCTATGAACTGATTCGCTTTGCCGCCAAACGGCGCGGTTCGCTGCTTGCGGCGCTGACCGCTCCCGGGTTGTGGATGCAGCGCATCACCACGCAGCCTCCTTCCGACGAACAGACCGCCGTCGCCATTCACGCTCTCGAAGGCGCCATGGCCCTCGAAAAATCTCAGGGCGGCGAACTTGTCATTGCCTGACGCCCGATAGCTGACGCCCCATGCAATTCCGCCAGAAGCTCGACGAACTCGAACGCCGTTTCGATGCGCTCACCCAACGTATGGCCGATCCCGCGGTGATCGCCGATGCCGCCGAATACCGCAAGGTAACCAAGGCCCACAGCGAAATCTCCGGCGTGGTGGCCAAGTATCGCGAATGGAAGCGAGCTGAGGACGCGCTCTCGCAGGCGCGCGCCATGCTTGATGAAGAAGCGGATCTCGAACTGCGCACCATGGCCGCTGAAGAAATCGCTCGCCTGGATCCCGAGTTGGCCAACATCGAAGAGCAGCTCAAAATTCTGCTTCTTCCGCGAGACCCCAACGATGAAAAGAACGTGGTGCTCGAAATCCGTGCCGGCACGGGAGGCGATGAAGCTACCCTGTTCGCGGCCGAAATCTTCCGCATGTATTCGCGCTACGCGGAAACACAGAACTGGCGAATTGAAGTCACCTCCAGTAGCGAATCCTCCGTGGGCGGCCTGAAAGAAGTCATCGCCCTGGTGAACGGCGAAAAGGTGTATAGCAAACTGAAGTACGAAAGCGGCGTGCACCGCGTGCAGCGCGTTCCGGTCACCGAGCAGCAAGGCCGCGTCCACACTTCGGCCATCACTGTAGCAGTGCTGCCGGAAGCCGATGAAGTGGAAATCAGGATCGACCCCAAGGATATCCGCATCGATACGTTCTGTTCGTCCGGCCCGGGTGGCCAGTCCGTAAATACGACCTATTCCGCCGTGCGCATCACCCATTTGCCCACCGGCCTGGTGGTCTCCTGCCAGGATGAAAAATCACAGATCAAGAATCGGGCTAAGGCAGAGCGCGTGCTGCGATCCCGCCTCTATGAGATGGAGCTCGAAAAGCAGCAGGCGGCCTTGGGCGCCGAACGCCGCAGCATGGTGGGCACGGGCGACCGCAGCGAAAAAATCCGCACTTACAACTTTCCCCAAAACCGCGTCACCGATCACCGCATCGGCCTCACCCTGCATCAGCTCGATTTCGTGATGGATGGCAAGCTCGACCCCATCCTCGACGCGCTCACCACCTACTACCAAACCGAAAAGCTGAGACAGCAGAGCGAGCGGACGGCTGCCGACTAACCGGGCGGCATGACCATTCAAACCGCGCTCCTCCAGGGCACCCGCCTGCTGGAAGATGCCCAGGTGGCCGTGCCAAGGCTCACCGCCGAGGTGTTGCTGGCGCATGCCATGCGCCGCGAACGCGCCTATCTTTTCGCCCATTCCGAGCAGGAGTTGCGCGAAGTCGAGTGGCTGCATTACGGCCGCTATCTACACGAGCGCATGCGCGGTAAGCCCACGCAATACATTACCGGGCGAGTAGAATTCTACGGACGCGAGTTCCGCGTCACGCCCGATGTGCTCATCCCTCGCCCTGAAACGGAACATGTGGTCGAAGTGGCTCTCGAGGTGGCTAGGGGGGCCGGGAGCATTCTTGATGTGGGCGCGGGTTCGGGCGCGCTTGCCATTACTCTCGAACGGGAAAACGGTGTAAAGACCTGCGCCACCGAGATTTCGCCAGCCGCCGCGCGCATTGCCCTGGCGAATGCCCAACGCCTCCAGTCACCGGTTTCGATCGTGGTCTGCGATTTCTTTAGCGCGATTGCTCCCGCCAGCATCGATCTTATAGTGGCCAATCCGCCCTACGTGCCTCTAGCCCAGCGGGAAGGATTGCAAAGGGAGGTGCGGGACTGGGAACCACACGTGGCCCTGTTTGCCGGCGAAACCGGCTTCGAGGCCTACGAGCAAATTGTGGCGGATGCGCCCCGCGTCCTGAGGCCCGGCGGCTGGATCGTGATGGAACTCGGCTTTGGCAGCCTCGAGCGCGTCGCTACGTTGCTAGCCGGCTGGCAAGATGTCCGCATCGTGCCGGACCTGGCAGGCATTCCGCGAGTGATCGCCGCGGTGGTGCCTGTCAAACATCAGCCTCTCAAACATTAGTTACCCGGCTTGTTCTGAGCGCGCGGCCCGCCGCTCGGCGGTGAAATACCCAATCCCACGCCCGCGCCAGATCTGCCGGATCAATAAACAGAACATACGCCGACAACACATCCCACTCGAACATCGGAATATTCAGCGAATACTCGAGCGTCATGTGAAACAGCAGACCCGCGCCCAACAGATAGTACCGGAGCTCCCGAACCCAAATCAGCACTCCCAAAGAAAACTCCAGCGCTAATGCCAACCAGGTTCCGATCTTGAGAACGCTGGGATTCAAAAACCATCCAGGAAGTGGAAAGCGGTGGAACGCATCCAGGTGATACACATAAAAGAGCGCGGTCCCGTTAATCCAAGGCGCTCCCTGCGCCTTCGAACAAAAGGCGGCAAAGTACAGAAGCGACAATTCAAACTGAATCATGCGCTGGGCCCATGGACTCCGCGCTTCGACTGCAGCGCTTCCCTTCCCGCGCCGCACCCGGATCCAATGGTCCACCGATAGAGCCGCTCCCGCCGGTGCGAAGATCAGGAAAAATCCGGCCACGCGCAGGAACGTGTCCCCACCGTGATTAATGAACAGGTTTCTCTGGTGAATCGAAGTCAGACACAGAAACACGATCACGCTGTTGAGCCGGGTTAAGAAACCGATACTCAGTAACACTGCCGAACCCAGGAACACCCAGAACAGTGACTCGATCCACCGATCGCTTTGGGGAACGACGCGGAACAGATTCAGCCGGACTCCCGGTTCCACCTGGTGCATCGTCGCAGGGCTTATCCAGGCGTGCGGTCCATACCAGGTCAGCCAGTCGGGCCGCAACAACAGAAGCGTGGCAATTACCAGCACACCGTAGATTGCCCGGAACAGTGCAATCGAGGTTGGTAACTGAGGAGCAAAGAAGAAGGCATCCCACGCCTCCACTATCGAGCGCAGCTTCACTCCAGGTCACCGGCCGAGATCTTCTGCGCCCAGAAAATATGCGAATCCCACGGCGCCGCCATATAAGAGCCATCCGCCCGCGCCTGAATCGCAGACCAATGACGCACCAGGAAGACCATTGCTACCGGAACCGGACGGTTATTATTCACTCGCGCGATGAAGCGTGCCGCATCCGGCCACAGCGCGGCGTTTTTCTCATCTTCCAGGACATCCGTGAACTTGCGATATCTCTCTTTGAAGTAGCGGTCCTTCAGACTGAGTAATTCCATTCTCGGGAATGCCCAATTGCGCGTCTCACCATCCTGATAGAAGACAATTGCATCCACATAAGTGTTGGCTGCTTTCGGTCCCGGCGAAAACATATCCCAGGATTGAAACAAGCCAGACCACCTGAGATACGGCCGGACGAAATCCCGGCACAACCCCAGCAGCGGATTAGTGAAAGGCAACGCCCAGCAGCTTATGGCGGCCAGGTGAACCATCACAAAGGTGCTGATCACAAACTTCTTCATGCGGCCCGATCGGCCTCTGCCAGGCACCGGCGCCGGCTCCGCAATGGCTGCTCCAGGTTGCTTGCGCCAAGCCGCCGGCCTTCTGTTCTTCATCCGGAATCACCTACAAGAACAACGAGCGCGGAGTCCCAAACGTTGGCACGATTTGGCCGAGCCGGCCGTCCCCGTATCCCCAGGTGTATACTACGGTTACATCGGAACCGAAAGCCGGCGCTGATAACGGAAAACTGATAACTGATAACTTTTTTAAGGAGGGCGCGATGGCGAACATCAAATTCACTCTCAACGGCAAATCCCAATCCGTGGACGTTCCCCCACAGATGCCTTTGCTGTGGGTGCTACGCGACACTTTGGGAATGACCGGAACCAAATTTGGCTGCGGCATGGCGCTATGTGGCGCATGCACCGTCCATCAGAATGGACAGGCCATCCGCGCCTGCATCACTCCTGTCTCCAGCGTAGCAGGTAAAACCATCACTACCATTGAGGGCCTTTCGCCCGATAGCTCCCACGCCGTCCAAAAGGCTTGGCTGGAGCTGGATGTGCCCCAGTGCGGCTACTGCCAGTCGGGTCAGATCATGGCCGCGGCTGCTCTGCTCGCCAAAAATGCCAAACCCTCCGATGCCGATATCGACGAGGTTATGCGCGGCAATATCTGCCGCTGCGGCACCTATCAAAGCATCCGCCAGGCCATCCACCGCGCCTCGCAGATACTCACCGCCTCTAACCGCCCGGCCCACAAAGGAGGTGTCGCGTGACCCTTGTAAAGAAGGTGAACCGCCGCGGGTTCCTCAAGACCGGCATCGGCGCTGCCGCCGGCCTCACGTTGAGCTTTACGATCCCCGAAAAAACCCGCCTGCTTGCGCAAAATAATGCTGCCCGTGCCTTCCCGCTCAACGGCTACATCCACATTGGCGCAGACGATTCGGTTACTCTCGTGTTGCCCAAATCCGAAATGGGCCAGGGGCCGATGACGGCTCTCTCCCAGATCCTCGCCGATGAACTGGACTGCAATTGGTCCAAGGTCCATGCCATCTTCGCGCCGGTCGATCCCAAGCTCTACGGCCCCATGCAGGGCACTTTCGGCAGCATGAGCGTGCGCACCGGATGGGAACCCATGCGCCGCTCCGGCGCCACCGCGCGTGCCATGTTGATCGAGGCTGCCGCGCGCCGCTGGAACGTGGACAAATCCCAATGCCGTACCGAGATCGGCGCGGTCGTTGCGAGCAATCAGCGTGCCACCTACGGCTCCCTGGCTGAGGATGCCGCCAAGCTCCCCCCGCCTAATGGCGTCGCCCCGAAGGATCCCGGCCAGTTCCGGCTGATCGGCAAATCCCTCAAGCGCCTCGATACCCCTCTGAAAGTCAACGGCACCGCCGTTTTCGGTATCGATGCCAAAGTGCCTGGCATGCAGTACGCCGTCGTCGCGCGCTGCCCCGTATTCGGCGGCAAGGTCGCCAGCTTTGATGACGCCAAGGCGAAAGCCGTTCCGGGTGTCCAGCAAGTTGTCGAGATTTCGCGCGGTGTGGCCGTGATTGCCGATAATACCTGGAGCGCTATGGAAGGCCGCCGCGCGCTCGAAGTCCACTTCGATGAAGGCCCTCTCGCCAACCTCGATAGCGCCGCCATCCGGCAAATGATGCAGGAGGGCGCTTCCAAGCCTGGCGCTATAGCCCGCAAGGCTGGCGATGGTTCCGCCGCGCTCTCCGGCGCTGCCAAAAAGATTGAAGCCGTTTATGAAGCGGCTTACATGTCCCACGCTCCCATGGAGCCCATGAACTGCACGGCGCACGTCCGCCCCGATGGTTGCGACGTTTGGGCTGCTACTCAAATTCAAACCGCCGCCAAGCAGACCGCCATGCAGATCACCAAACTACCGGCCGACAAGGTGAATATCCATACCCTGTTCCTCGGCGGTGGCTTCGGACGGCGTGGCGGCGCGGACTTCATCGAGGAAGCCGTCGAAATCTCCAAAGCTGCCGGTATTCCCGTGAAGCTTACGTGGTCGCGTGAAGATGACATGACCCATGACCTCTACCGCCCGGCCTCCTACACCCGTTTCGCCGGCGGCCTCGACGCGGACGGTTGGCCCTCCGTCTGGGCCGCCAACGTCGGTTGCCCCTCTTTCGCCGGCATGCGTAACGGTGTTGATTCCGCGGCGGTCGAGGGCATCCACGATATCGCTTACGAGATCCCGCATATTCAGGTCGAATACAACAAGGCCGATCCCGGCATTCCCACCACGTACTGGCGCTCCGTCGGTTATTCCCAAAACACGTTCTTCACCGAAAGTTTTCTCGATGAGCTGGCAGTTGCGGGGGGGAAAGATCCGCTCGAAGTGCGCCGCCGCCTGCTCGCCAAAACGCCGCGGATGCTAAATGTGGTCGAGTTGGCCGCGCAAAAAGCCGGATGGGGTAAGCCTCTCCCAGCCGGGCACGGCCGCGGCATCGCCGTCACCAACAACATCGGCAGCTTCAATGCCCAGGTGGCCGAAGTCTCTATCGAAAAGGGCAAGCTGCGCGTCCACCACATCGTCTGTGCAGTCGATTGCGGCCATGTCGTCAATCCGGCCATCGTCGAAGCCCAGATCCAGAGCGGCATCGTGTACGGACTCAGCGCCGCTCTCAAAGACGCCATCACCATTAAGAATGGCCGCGTCCAGCAGACCAACTTTGACAAATATGAGGTCCTCCGCATCGACGAAATGCCAGTGGTCGAAGTGCACATCGTGCCCAGCCAGAACGCTCCCGGCGGGATAGGCGAAGCTAGTACACCCACCACCGCTCCAGCCGTTGCCAACGCCATTTTCGCGGTCACCGGAAAACGCCTACGCCGCCTCCCGATCCGTCCCGAGGACTTGGCCTAGCCGCGCCTTTTCCCTCGACGGAAAAATAGTTAAAGTCCCGCTACTCGGACCGAAGAGAGTAGTATGGACGCCTTCATTAAGGACGCCGAGCAGATCCTCGAAACGGCTGGGAACGCGGAGGGACCGGCCGAGCACTTGATCGCGGTATTACGCTCCGGATCGGTTCGCATCCTGTCAGAAACCACCGGGTGGTCTCTTCCCGCTTTGGCAGCGGAATATGGCGCTTCCGCCGTCTACCGTGTCGTCCGCCGTGCGCGCCAGGTGCGGGTTGAGGCTTGGTCTTTCGGCCGCACCTGCGTGCTCACCCGCGAACTCCCTGCGCCCTCGCATCCCTTCCTCCAGCTCCTGTTGCCGGCAATCTGTGCGATCTGAGCACCGATTCACGCCATTTTAGCTTTTCTCTAACCCGCATGGGTTCAGGTGTTTGCGCCGATTTCGGGCGATCGCGGAGGGCATCCCGCCGAGGCCCATGCGCCATACTCGAACCAGACATAGGCTGCTCAATCGTTTTCGATTGAGATTCTGGGCAGCGCGCTCGGGCGGGGTGCGCTGTCGTTTTTTTCCACCAGCCAATCAGTGTAGGCTGTTTTTGTGGGAAAACAAGCTGCCGCAGTGCTCTCGATCGCGGGTCGCGAAGTGCGCGTGACCCATCCGGATAAGCCCTATTTTTCCAGAGAAGTAAAACTGTCGAAACTCGATGTGGTGCGCTATTACCTGTCGGTCGCTCCCGGAGCCCTCGCGGGAATCCGCGATCGTCCGATCGTGCTCAAGCGCTTCGTCGATGGAGCCGAAGGAGAGGCTTTTTATCAGAAGCGCGCGCCCGCCGAGCGGCCCGAATGGCTACGCACGGTGACGCTGGCGTTCCCTTCGGGACGCACTGCGGAGGAGATCGTGGTGGATGACGCCGCGGGACTCGCCTGGATCGTGAATCTCGGTTGCCTCGAACTTCACCCCCATCCCGTTCGCTCTGGCGATCTCGACCATCCCGACGAGTTGCGTATCGATCTGGACCCAGGCCCCGGGGTTGGTTGGGGCGATGTGCGCACCGTAGCGCTCGAGGTAAAAGCGGTGCTGGCAGAAGCCGGGCTGCGCGGCTGGCCCAAAACCAGTGGCTCGCGTGGCATGCACATCAATGTGCGCATCCAACCGCGCTGGACGTTCACTGAGGTGCGCCGGGCGGCAGTGGCCCTGTCGCGCGCGGTCGAGCGGCGCGCGCCCTCTCTGGCCAGTTCGAAATGGTGGAAAGAGGAGCGCCACGGCGTCTTTCTCGATTACAACCAGAACGCTAAAGATCGCACCACCTGCTCGGCTTATTCGGTGCGTCCGCTGCCCGATGCGCGCGTTTCGATGCCGCTCCACTGGGACGAGGTCTCCGATTGCGACCCGGCCGATTTTACCGTGCTCACCGTTCCGCCGCGATTTGCCGAGCGCGGTAATCCGCATGCGGGCATGGACGAAGAACCCGGCTCGCTCGATCCACTGCTCGAACTCGCGGCCAGAGATGAAGCCGAAGGCCTCGGCGATGCACCGTGGCCCCCCCATTTCCGCAAAATGGAAGGCGAAGGGACGCGCGTGGCTCCGTCGCGTGCGCGATCCGGTGGGACCTCGTCCCACGCGAAGACGCCGCGATCCCGGATGCCCCTGCTGGTGGTGGCCAATTCTCCCGATAAGCAAGCCGCCTTGGCCGGCCTCGAACGATGGAAGAGCAGGCATCCGGAAGCGGCCCGGCTTCTGGCCGTAGACGACGTGCTGGTAGATTCCATGCGTGGCCGTTCATCCACCTGGACCCGCATCCGCGTGAATCTGCGCCACGTCCCGGAACCTCTCCGCCCGGCACAAGAGACTCCCGACCCGGATGACGATCCCACGCGCGAATGGCGTCAGCATTGGGATCATTCGGAGCGGGCCGCTTCCCGGCGCACACGCCGCGCGCCCTGATCCTGTTATAGAAAACGTACTGGGGCGCGAACCCCGCGAACTGGCGCTTGAGCGTCTGACGGCTTCGCTATTGAACGGCTCGCGCCGTCGGCTTCAAACGGCTCGCGCCTTGCGCGAGGCTCCGGACCGTTCCGACTTGGCCGGCTTGGGGTCTGCCGCAGCGCTGATACGCCTCACCTGATCCGTAACGGATACCAGAAACATGGGCTGGCGTGAGTTCTTGAGCAGGTCAATGATGCGATGAGGCGCATCCTCCAGATAAATCGATTTGCCGTCGGTGAGCAGGTGCACGTCGCTTGAAGAGGAAATCGCTTCGTTGAGGCGCTTGCCCACATCTTTTTGCAGAAAACGAAGCACCCGCCGAATTTTTTGCAGAGAAAAACCCTTCCGGCGCAGTTCGGCGATTACCGAGATTTCAACCACTTCGTCGCGCGAGTAGATGCGCTTGTGTCCGTCCTGGCGCGGCGAGACGACGCTGCGCTCATCCCACCATTGGAGTTGCCGCAGGCTCACGCCGCAAATACGGGCTACCTCGATGCTGTTATAGCCGCCGGAGGCCGGGGCGGATTCCGCGCGGGACTTTTTCGCTTTAAACATTTCGCGCCACTTCCGTTGTGAATTTGTTTCCACTTTGGATTGTACATGGGCCACGGCCAGTGTCAATAGGGGGGCGGCTTATCCAGTAAATAGAATCTTCAAATCTGAATATTCACGTTCGCGGAGCTACATCCCGGAAAGTGCTCTGTGTGCTGCGGCACCTTACTGCCGCCCGGTATGCTGGCTTTGGGCCATTTCGCAACTAAACTGAAGAAGAAGGGGGCTACGGATATGACGATGAATGGACACAGAAACAAAGCGATCTGGATTGGCGTGGCGGTCGGGGCAGCCGTCGGAGTAGGTGTCGCTCTATCCCGCAGGAAGCGCGACCCCTGGAGCACCGCGAAGGCGGCGGCGGGACGTGTCGCCAGCCGGACCGGGGACATTTCCGAAGCAACTAAGGATATCGTGGAGCGCATCCAGACCATCTATGAAGAGGGCCGCAAGGTGGTTGAGGACGCCAGCGAACTCTGGGAGCACGGCCGGAAGCTCGTAAGAGTTTAAAAGATATCAATCATCGGCGATCAGCTTTCAGCTACTACGGCGGCATCCCTCGGCGTGGGAGGGAGCTGAAAGCTGATCCGTGCCAACCGCCAGTATCCCTCCCCACCCCAACTATCTTATTGCTCCTCAATAGTTTACACCTACAAAACAGACCCTTCCCCGGATGGTACAATGAATTCAGGTTCCCTCCGAAACGTGGATTCTTATGGAAGAACGCAAATTTTGGCCCCTGGATTTCGACCCCGAAGGTGAGATCTACGAAAACGTAGCCTGGGATCTCCCCGGTTACCAACACCCTCCGAAAAGGGGTTCGCGGGCGCGCCGCTGCTGGCCGTCTCTCACCAAAAGTAGCGCCACAAGCCGTAGAAAACATACAACGCGATAGCACAAAGCGGTAAAGGTTACATTCACATTTTCACTTCGCGGCTGGCCAAACTCGATTTTCAGCACTGAATGTGGGCAGTTACGGCGAACGGTCCATTGATTGCATAGTTGCCGTCGAGGTGTGACCATGAAAGGATTCCTTGCCACCGCAACTATTGTGACGGGTGCTTTGCTGGCCGCCGGGTGCGCCACACATAAGTACGTCCAAAAGACAACTGCGCCGATTCAGGCTAAAGTAGACCAAGTCGGCGAACAAGCCAACAAGAACAGTCAATCCATAGACGAGACCAAGAAGGATGTGCAGCAGGTTGATGAGAAGGCGCAGAGTGGGATCAGCGCGGCGCAGGAACGTGCGTCGACGGCTGATCAGCATGCTCTGACGGCCGACCAGCACGCCACCGATGCCATGAACAAGGCCAACCAGGCGAATCAAAGCGCCGACCAGGCCAATCATGGTGTGGATACCTTACGAGATACGCTACGGCAGGTCGTGGCGAACATCGACGACTACAAGGAGGCGAGCACGGCAACTGTATTGTTCAAATTCAATCAGTATGCCTTGGATCCTGACGCCCGGCAGGACCTGGACAAACTGGCTGATGAGATCAAACCAGACCGGCGGTATTTCGTTGCGGTGGAGGGATTCACCGACAATATCGGTAACAAGCAGTATAACGAGGCCCTCAGCCGGCGCCGTGCCGACAGCGTGGTGGAGTACCTGGTAGCGAAGCACGATGTCCCGATCTACCGGATTCACATGGTTGGGTTGGGCGAAGAAAAACCGGTCGATGAGGGACACGACCGCGCCGCTCGGGCGAAGAATCGCCGCGTGGAGGTCAAGGTCTATACGGCGGACCAAGTAACCGCTTCGCTTGAGCAGAACGGTGGGGCCGGATCGGCCACGCGTTCTCCTAACCAATAGGAGGGTGTTTTCTAGAGAACGATCTCTACTACCGCGGAGCGACCAGAGTCTACACTCTGGTCCCATTCCGCGGCGGTGGAATGACGGCTCCAGCCGGCGGCGTCACGGCAACCGGACGGAGCGCCTGCCACCAGATCCACAGCGCTGCAGCACTGGTGGCGATTTCGATCAAGTCCCCCGGCGTCAGTGGCAAACGGCGAAACAAGTACCGCAGCGATTCTCCGATCGCATCGCCGGTGAACTGAATGCCAAGAGCCCCGCTCAGGAGCAGAAGTTGCGTATCCCTGGATCGATAGGTGAGCAGCAGCGCCCAGACGGCCAAGTCCACTATTGCGGAGGCAAAGGATATATCTCTTACCCAAAGGGTCATCCACCGCCATCGCCCAGCGCCGCTAATGTGTTCGATCTGGTGATGCACCAGAAACGATGCCACGGCTAAAGTGATGCCGCCGGCAATCAGGGCCGCCCGCACCAGTGTGCGGGAGCGCAGTCTATCGGTTCCCAGGTAAGCGAAGCTCAGCACTACCGCAAACAGCAGGCCTTGGCGAATACCCTCATCCACCCAGTAGTAAGTTGCTCGTGAATAAGCAAAGTGGATGCCCGCGAAATAAGCTTGGTTCACCGATACTTCAATGACGGTTGTCAAAAACAGAGTGATGCTGTAAAGCAGGAGCAAGGGATAACGGCGGTACGCGCCGCGGAGCAGAGCGGCGATAATCAGGATCTCGAGGGGAACGCCGACCAGCCAACTCGTGTATTGGATAACGGCACGCATCCAATTCTTATATTAAACATTACTTTTCGCTTCTAATCCCAATTAAATTTTATACGGCCGGCAGATCAGCGTTTTTTTCGGCGGAAAGTCCCGCCGAATCCCCACTGTGTGGGAATTTGGGACACTCGGGCTGAAGGACCGGCTCCAGCGGGAAGGGTGCACTCTCTAGGGAATAGCTACTTCGCCGAGTGCGCTAGGCACGGTGGTCCGTGTGTAAGTGATTTAGGAGAAGCTGCCGCTGGTGCCCTGGAATCCGCGTAGCGCCTGCTTGGTTACCCACTTGATTACGCGCTTGGCGTCGTAGCAGTAAGCCAGATTGTGATTCAACGTGGAGAAGCAATGGCTTTGGCACTGCTGCTTCATCTCGTTGAGTTGCCTGGTTTCGAAGCGGTGTTTGCCCACCACGCCCCAATCGTAGGTGGCCGAATACATGGGGAAGCAGGGCGCCAAAGTGCCATCCACGCGAATGATTACGTTGTTATGCCCGGCGCGGCAGTTCCACTCTTGCAGTTTGCCTCGCATGAATTCGCGCATCTCGTGCAAACGCTGCACCGAGTTGACCATCTTGTAACCGGAGCGGTTTTTTTCGATCAACCAATCCACCAGTTCATCTACCTGGGGCCAATCTTCCCGCGTGATGAAAGTCGGGTTGTGATCCATGTGGCGGAAATGGGGCTGGTCAAGCATCGGGGACTCGTTAATGTGATAATCCGTAGCGATGCTGTGATCTTTGGCGATCTGCGTCAGTTGGCGCACATCGTCCAGGTTATTGCGGCAGATGTTGATGTTAAAAAACATCGAATATCCGTAACGAAACTGCCGCTTCACGAGATGATCGAAATGTTTGCGAATGGGATTCAGGGCTTTCGGCAGGCCCGGCTTTTCATCCACGGCGTCGACGGCGAGGTTGAAGATAGCAGCACCCGCATCGCCCAGTTTGTCGATCACGTCGGGCCGCAGCAGACGGCCATTGGTTGGGACATATATCCAAAAACCCTTCTTGCTCGCGTACGAAACAATTTTGTGAACGAACTGCGGACGCAACAAAACCTCGCCGCCCATCAGCGCCAGCACACGGCAGCCGTGATCATGCAGCCAGTCGATGGAGCGGCGCGCGACGTCTTCCGTCATGCCTTTGACACTGTTGTCAAAGGCCCAGCAATAATGGCAATCCAGATTACATTTCCACTCGGTAAACAGATAAGCGATGATGGGATGAAAATCGCCCGGCAACACGCGGGAGCGAATGTAAGGAAATAACCAGCCGCGCATGGCCCGGTGGACCAGCGGCGCGGTCCACTTGCGCTTCTCCGGGATGGCTTCCGGATCAGGCAGGTTGAGCAACTCGGGATGCTGCGGATAGACAGCATCGGGTAATGTAAGCGGCTCCGCGCCCTTGGGAAGCAGGCTGGTGCGCGGGGCCCTGTTCATGAGCAGATCATGCAACTGCACGTCCACGCGATAGCGAGGACTGGATTCAGGTGTCGTCTGAGAGCTGTAAGCTTCCATCCATGTACCTCTTCTCCGAAGATGCCTCGGAACACGGCCTCCGGTCAAGCGAAAACGCCGGAAGGTGGTGCTCTCACGTTATAGGGACGCAATCGGGCCGTGATTGGTCGCACGGGAGCGTGTGCCGTCATGCGCGGGAGCTTGCTACGCTTGAAAAATGGAGACGGTAAACCGGCAAATTGTGCTGGCCGCGCGGCCCGTGGGTTTACCCAAAGAATCGGACTTCCGACTAGTAGAATCGCCAATGCCGCGGCCGCGCCCGGGCGAGGCGCTGGTGCGCGCCCTCTATCTCTCTGTCGACCCTTACATGCGCGGATGGATGCGCCGCAACGGCACGAGCTCGCGTACAGTGGAGGTCGGCGCAGTGATGGTGGGAGGCATCGTGGGCCGCGTGATCGAGTCCAACGATCCCCGGTTGGCTGTGGGCGACCTGGTAGAGGGATCGCTCGGATGGCAAGACTACGCCAGCGCGCCGGCCAAAGCGCTTCGTCACATTGACCCTTCGGTGGCCCCCGCTCCTGCCTGGCTCTATGTGCTGGGCATGCCCGGATTAACGGCTTATTTCGGGCTGCTGGACATCTGTCATCCGCAACCGGGAGAAACGGTGGTGATTTCCGGCGCCGCCGGCGCGGTCGGCTCCCTCGTCGGACAGATTGCCAAAATCAAGCGCTGCCGCACTGTCGGCATTGCGGGGAGCGGCGAGAAGGTGCGGTTCCTCACGCAGCAGCTCGGCTTTGATGCCGGCTTCAATTACAAAACCACGTCCGATTATTACGCCAAGCTCAAAGAAGTCTGTCCTACGGGAATCGACATCTATTTTGATAATGTCGGCGGCCCGATTACCGATGCGGTCATTCAGTTAATCAACGCCCGCGCGCGGGTGGCTGTGTGTGGCCAGATTTCGCAATACAACCTGGAGCAGCCCGATGTTGGACCACGCTGGCTGCTGCAACTGGTTTTCAAGCAGGCCAAGGTCGAGGGATTCAGCGTGTTTCAATATGCGGATCGCTACGAAGAAGGCCTGCGGCAGTTGGCCACCTGGCTGCGCGAGGGCCGCATCAAGTATCACGAAGATATTATGGACGGCCTGGAAAACGCCCCCAGAGCTTTCATCCGCATGCTTCAGGGGGAAAACCTGGGTAAGCAGTTAGTGAAGATCGCCGAGTAGCGCTGTGGGCTCGATCGCTTCGCGCACCACGCGCAGCAGCGCCTCCACAGTGAATGGCTTGGGCAGCAGGGTAAAGCCCTTGCGCATGACGAATCGCTGCACCAGGTCTGCGTCATGAAAGCCCGAAATGAAGAGCACACGGAGACCCGGAGCACGGGAGCGCAAGCGCTCGGCCAGCACCGGCCCCGTGAGGTCCGGCATGATCACGTCGGTGAGCAGGAGTTCCACCGGACCGCCCGACTCGAACTCGCGAACGGCGTCCCAACCGCTGCTAGCTACCAGCACGCGATATCCGGCCTGCTCGAGCGCTTGGTGGACCAGGTTTAATACGGCGCGATCGTCGTCTACCGCAAGAATGGTCACCGGCTGCGAGGGTTGGGGGAGGCTCATCAGGATGGTCTTTTCTGCGGGCCAAAGCAGAAGCGAAACTTCTCCCGCACGCTCTTCTTAAATTCTAATCTCAACGGATCGATTGGAACAAATCGGAAACAGCGCGATTTCCTTCAAATTTGTGCCGCATTTGTATTTAAGCCCGGCGGTCTAATCCCCAACCCCCAATCCCCAGCCCGCAACCCCGGTTTCTGATAAGGTATTACCCATGAGAATGCGATTCACACTTTCTGCTTTAGCGCTCACCCTGCTGGCAGGCGTTTCCGCGCGCGCCCAGGAACCTGTGAAAGGAGCGGCGGACCCGGATTCGCTCTTCCACGACAAGAACAAAAAACTTGATGCCGAAAAGCAGGTCGCCTATCACATCGAAAAAGACCTGCTGCAGTGCAATCACTGGGACGAAGCCGGAAAATGGCTGACGGAGGCATATCATCAGCACAATCCCAACGTGACATCGGGGCTGGCTCCGGTGATGAAGTATTTTGGCAACCGCAAACAAACCGCCACCTGCGACAAGCTGACCTCGCCGGTGTTTGCGGTGGTAGCTGATGGCGACTTGGTTACGGTGCTCAGCGCCCGCACCTATAAGGACCGCCAAGGCCAGGAATACACCAGCACTTGGTTCGATACCTGGCGGATCAAAGATGGCAAGGCCGACGAGCACTGGGATGCGGCAACCAAGCAGCAGTGAAGCCACTGACGGCTGACCGCAGGCACTACTTCAGGCTGCGCTCATATTCCGCGTTGAATTCGCAGCCGATGAGCGCGATGGCGGACATGACGTACATCCATACCAACAGCGCAATGCCCGCGCCGATAGAGCCGTACATTACGTTGTAATGGCCGATGTGTTTTACATACCAGCCGAAACCCACGGTGGCCGCCATCCAGAACAGCGTGGCAAGGACCGCGCCCGGCCACACGTAACGCCATTGCTGCCGGCGGTTCGGCCCGAAATAATAAAGGAGGGACGTAACCATCACGGTGGTGGCAAAGGCTAGCGCATAACTTCCGATGCGGCTGATCAACTGCCAGACCCAGGCTAGCGGGTTGAGCACCGGGTCGACTTTCATCAACCCAAGCACCACGCGATCCACCGTGCCACCGAACAGCAACAGCAATGCCCCCACCAACAGGGGCACCGCGGAGGCTATAACCAAACCCATGGCCACGGTGGAGTTCGCCACGAAACTGCGGCTGCGCGGCACGCGATAGGCGGCCTGAAAGCCGTCAATCAGATTGGTGACCACACTCGAAGCGGCCCAGACAGAGACGGATGCCGCCACCAGCAGCACCGCTATGGGACGGTCCCCGGTAATCCGGAACTGCTGCACCACCAGGTCTTCCGAACCCGGCGGCAGAATTACCGACAAAGTGCGCTGGAGCAGTTTGGCCACATACTCCGCATGCGTTTCGACCAGCAGCGCGACCGCGGAAGCGAGCAGCGGAAAAAAAGAAAGCAGGGCGGAATAAGCGACCGCTTTGGCGATTGAGAAACAGTTGTCATCGGCGGCAGCCATCACGCTTCGCCGCACAAGAGAGGCGAAGGTCTTTAGGTTCATGTGGCCGCCCCGAAGGGATTATCGGAGAATCACCTTGGCTACGCCGGTGTTGTTGGCGCTATCGGCTGTCCGGATTACCACGAGGTGCTCGCCCGGCGCGAGCTTGGTGAGATCGAGCGTGAAGGATTCGCGCAGCGAATCGATCACCCCATCCGCCGCTTCCACGGGCACCCAACCCGCCGCATCGAGCGAGTACTCGCAATGGCGCAGAGGCGAAGCGGCATCGGCGGCGGAAAACTCGACGTGCGCGGAGCCGCCGCTGTAACGAACCATGCCTATGGTAATTACCGGCGGCGTATTATCGATAAGAATCGGGGCACTGGTGAGTTGCGTGTCGCGGGATGCCGGCGGGGGGTTCGACTCGCGGTCGGAGGCAGTAACGCGGAAAAAGTATCTGCCATCCCCTAAAGCATCGGCATCGAATGTCACCGAGTTGTCATGGGTATCGCCTTTCAGCAGTTTCCATTGGTTTTCATCATCGCCGCGGAAATACACGCTGTAGACGAGGCGGTCGCCATCATCATCGTCGGCCTGCCAGCTCACGGTGATCTGGTCGGAGGAAGCTCGCGGCAAAGTTTGCGTGGGAGTTCCGGCGGATGTGGTGGAAGAATCGCTGTCGGTTACGGTTACCGAATAGGCGCTCGCGGGCGCAGCCGGCTTGGCGTTCTGGGCGCTGGCCGCAGCCGTCTGCACCACCGAAATGTTGCGGATCACGGGTGGTGAGTTCTGGGGCAAGTAAGCCAGTATCACACCGCTGATGGCGGGGGTAGCGCCGCCGGCGCCGCGCAAATCGGCCTTCCACTGAATGTACCGCGCATTCGGGCTGGTAATGCGCGAGCCGGTGGGATCGCTCAGCGGCTCCGACCAATCGCTCCAGGTGCGATCGGGCTTGCCGGAATTGCCCGAGCGCGTGCGGAACTGGATGCTCGCTCCGGCGGGAACATCGGAGCGCCAACTCAGGCTGCCCCAGCGCGCGGCTGTGCCCGCGTCGTGCACCGGAGCCTCATATTCGCCACTCGCGCCAGGGCCTTCCCCCAAGCGGAACACTCGCCCCAAATTGCCCGTGGCCGCCAGAATGGAATGCTCAGAGGGCATCAGCCGTGTGGTCTCCCCTTCTTTGGTCTCGAGCACCAGCGTTACGCGCCGATCGGGCGAAAGCCCGTAAATACGGCCCGATTGATCGGTGGAAAAGAGGATCTGGTTTTCCAGCGCCAAAAGGTCGTAAACGTTTTCCTCCTTCGAACTCCACAGTGTCTCGACCGTGTTGTCGGGATTGATGCGATACACCGCCGATTTTTCCACGTTGGTGTTGTCAGTTACGGGGGTGAACTGGGTGCTCACTTGGGGCGCCGCAGGCTGCGGGGTCGCCTTGGTGGCGTCCGGTGGTTTGAGTTCGGGGCCGGGCCCCGATTCCTGGGCCTCCACGGTGATGGTGGTTGCCGGTGCGGACACAGAGCCGTTGGTGAGATTTTGCAACGCCTGTTGGGCGCTTTGCGCACGCTTCGAAACCGAACCGCCCAACCCGGCCGCGTAGACGGTGCCATCCGGCATGGGCACGATGGCGCGGATTTCCGGCAGGCTCGAATCGTACAGCACGAAGGCCTTATCCTTGCCGCTGATGCGGTACAGCAAGCCATTCGGCTCGGTGCCCGCCAGCAGACGGCTCTGCGCGTCGAGCGCCAGAGCGGTTACGTGTGATTGCCCGGTCTCATAATACACTTCGCCTTGGTTAGGCCCGGTGATGCGGAAAATTTTTCCCTGGTCGCCGGTGCCCGCGTACAAAACGCCATCGGCCCCCACCGCCAGCGACCAGATGTAGCGTGCCTTGGGCGCGAAATACTCGGTGGCTTTGCCGTTCTCGATGCGGTAAATGCTTCCATCGGGCGAAGCGCCCGCATACAAAACGCCCGCGCGATCCACCGCAATGGCGAAAATTTCGGGTTGTTGCGCCGTCCACATCAGGGAGGATTTACCGGAACGATCGATCCGGTAGATGCGCCCGCGATGGCCCGTGGCGGCGTAAAGAGTGCCATCCGGCGCCTGCGCTACGCTCCAGACCACCGCCTGGTCCGAGGAAAAAATGGTATCGAGTTTGGGAGCAAGCGAAAGCCGCCCATCCCGGCTCAGCGAAACCGCATCGAACCGGCCGCGGATGAAATCCGCGTACGAGTTCATCTCCCAGGCCGTGGTGCTGCTGGCAACAAGCGCAGGCGTCATCAACAGGGCAGCCGCAAAAATTATGCCACGCTGGCTCCGTTTCTCTGGCTGTGTGTGGTGAAATTTCTTCATTCCTCTACTTCCGCCACGATGGTTTTGGCGCCGGAAACGAACATGCCGCCCGCATCAATTTCCATCTCCGCCACTTTGGAATTTCGCACTTGCGTGATGCCCGCAAAGTTGGCCTGCGAATTGTTGAGAATCAGGGCCACCGAGGCAGGCGGATCGGGCAGATCCGCCCCCTCCAGTTGATAAGCCGGATCGGCGCGCCAGAAGCGTACGTACGCCTTGTTGTTGGGGTGGAGATTGTTCACGGTATCGATCAATTCACCCGGGCTGTGCGCCGCGGATGAGAGGATTTGCCGGAAATCGGTGACATTAGCCGTGTTGGCATCCGAGACGGTCACGTAAAGAGGTCCCGGCGGCGCCCCGATGGGCACCGTATACTCCACGCTGCGCGTGATTTCGCTGCCATTGTCTCCCGCCAGCACGATGTCCAGCCGCAGCTTCTCGCCCGGGCGAACCTGCCGCCGCGAAGCCACCACGGAATCGATCGTCAGCTCATCTCTCCGGTCAAGCACTTCCACGCGCAGAGATACGTTTTTCAACTGCAGCGCGGCAAAACTGCTTTGCAGCACATAGGCGACCGGAACGGCTGCGGAGAGTGATGCCTGCGCGGCTGCCCCATTATCGGCAGCAAAAATGTTATCGATCCGCACCGGCGCGGGCGCGTTCCGAAATTCGATTTCACCGCTGATCCGAACGCTGGCCGCGCCCACGCTCCGCTCGGTGGCATCGATCACAGAAGAAACCGCCATCTGGGTGAGCAGAGGCGAGAGCAGAGGGTCGTTGATCATCTGCATATGGTACGAATCGATCTCGCGCCCGCCGCGCGCCACCGTAATCGAGACCGGCGCCATCACCGGACGCTGCCCTACTTGGCCCGCCACCGCCGTGTCGCGGTCCTGATTCAATACGCCCATCCACTCCTTAGCCACCGAAAGTTTGAAAGACGTGTTCACATTAGGCAATAGCGCAATCACTTCCGAGCGCGCGAAAGGGAGAGCGGTAGAGCCGACTCCCAGAAATTGATGGCCAAAAGCGTACACGCGGTTGCCGTCAATGTACGTTACGGTGCCATCGGCGCCCACACTCAGATCACCGGCCATTAACTCGACGCTGATCATGGAACCGGGCTTGAGATCGGCGGGATTTCCCATGCGCGGCGCAATATCGCCGCCGGAAGTGACCGCCTGCATCGGTTCGAGGCCGAGCACGCGCAGTTGCGGGGTGAATCGATCGAGCGTGGCGCGGCTGAATCCGCCAAAAGAAACCGGCGTCGCGATATTCACCAGACGCGATTCTCCCGCTGCGACGGATTCCGGTTTCTGAAACACGCGTGTCAGGTCGCGTTCTCCGAGCGCACTGGGCTGAGGGCGGGCTGCCGCGCGCTGCACCGTAGGCGGCGTGGGCGTTGCTTCCACTTTCAGCATCTCTTCGATGGGCCGAATACCCGCAATGGGATCCTTGGCGAACGGAAATGCCATCGCGACCGCGCCCACCAGTTTGCCGTCGATATACACGGGGCTGCCGCTCATGCCCTGCATCACGCCGGTATGTTCCAGCGGACCTCCGGAAAGCCGCGCCAGAATGAGCGATTCCTTGGGACCGATGTTGTCCAGCACACCTAGAATTTCGACCTGAAATTCGTCTATGCGGTTACCCGCGAAAACGGTACGGCCGACTCCCCGCATGCCGGCCTTGACATCCTTCAGTGGGAGAAATTTAGTCTGCGCGGAGGCAGCGGCGGCCAACACGAGAACCGCCGGTACGAGGAAGCGGTGCACACTACTCATTGTACTGGGGTTGACGGGAGGGGACGGGCAGGGGTTCCTAAGCTGTGGATAGACGCAATCAACACGCATAGATTCTCTGGTGCTGGCGCGGTTGAATTGTGCTTGACTTTGTATGTACAATGTCAATGTTGGAGTTCGAATGGGACGATGCTAACCAGAACCACATCGCCCGGCATGGAATCTCCCCTGAGGAAGCCGAACAAGCGGTCACGATCGATCCCTTGGACGCCGATATCCAGCAGCATGAGAGTGAGCCGCGGGTGCTCTGCTTCGGACGAACGAAATCGGGCCGCTTGTTGACAGTGCTCTATGCCGAGCGTCGCGGCAAGGTGCGTGTGGTGACGGCATATGAAATGACCAAACCGCAGCGATGGCTATATTTTCAGGATCGATAACCTATGCCTAAGAAACCGGCCCTAATTCCTCGATTCAACAGCGAAGCCGACGAGGCCGAATGGTGGGATGCTCATCCGGAAGCCGCTGTGGACATCATGAAACACGCAGTCAAATCCGGTAAGGCCCGGCGAGCGGTCCCGCTCAAAGCGGTGACCATGCGATTGCCGGTGCCTGATATCGAGGCCGCTCAGGAACTGGCAGCCCGAAAAAGACTGCCCTACCAGACATACATCAAAATGCTGCTGCATGAAGCCCTCGAAAAGGCACGCCGTTCGGCCTGAACAGGGGATGGTTGCCCGAGGCCATGGGACTGCAGCGGAATATCAGGCTCCGCTCACTGCAGCGGCGGCGGGTTCGGCGGCGTTACTTTTTCCGCGGCCGGCACCGGCGCTGGCTGCTCTGCTCCCTTAGGGGATCGCGAAACTTCCCGGACCTGGGGCAATTGCGAAACATCCCATCCGCCACCCAAGCCCATGATCAGATTCACGCTGGCCGCCATCTGGCGAAGCTGGATTCCGAGCTCCGTCAGTTGGTTCGTAAGAACCGTGGTTTGTGCCGTAACTACATTCAAATAGCTGTCAATTCCCGCTTTGAATCGCGTGAGAGCCAGATTCAAATAATACTGGGAGGATTCGACCGCTTCGCGCTGCTGTCCCAGCTCTTGCGCCAGAATTCGTAAAGCAGCCAGGTTGTCCTCCACCGCTTGAAAATCCGAAAGCACGGTTTGGCGGTAATTGGCCACGGCCGCGTCATAACTGGCTTGTGCCTGCTCGGTGGCCCCACGGCGCGCCCCCGCATCGAATAGAGTTTCGGCCAGAGCCGGCCCCACCGACCAAAAGCGGCTCGGCAAAGAGAACCAACTCGCGATACTGGTGGACTCGAAACCGATCGCGGCGCTAAGAGTCAGATTGGGATAATATACCGCTTTGGCTACTCCGATCTGCGCATTGGCAGCCGCGACCTGTCGCTCCAGCGCCGCGATATCCGGCCGCCGCTCCAGCAGCTTCGAAGGCACGGCAACCGGCACTTCCGGCGGATTCGCCATAAAGGGACCTATAGGCAAAGAGAATTCCGCCGCAGGCTTGCCGATCAGGGTCGCGATGGCGTGTTCATACTGTGCCCGCGCCACTCCCAAATCGGTGGCCTGCGCAGTAGCCGTATCCAACTGGGTTTTCGCCAGCGCCATATCCTCGTCGGAATCGATTCCTGTCTCAAAGAGCGTCCGGGTAAGCTCGAACGTCTGCTGATAATTCTTAACGGTATCGAGCATCACAGCACGCTGCTTGTCAAGCTCGCGAACCTGGAAATAATCCTGCGCCAGTTCCGCCTGCGTGCTGAGCAGCGCAGTGGCTACATCGGCCGCGTCGGCCTGCGCTGTGTACGCATTGGCGGCCTCCGTGTTCCTGAGTTTGTGCCAGAAATCGAGTGTGTAATCGACATCGATCGGGAACTCGAATGAGTTATAGACACCGGAACCCAGAGACCCCGTATTGCCAGTGCCGGCCGTCCCGGATGACACCAGGGCGCCTCGGGCCGAAGAGATGCGCGCATTGGTAATCGAAGGATTCGCAGTAACCGTAGGGTAGAGCGCCGACCGCGCCTGCACCACTACCGCGCGCGCCGCCCGGAAATTGGCCTCCGCCGCCGCAATGCTCTGATTGGAGATCTTTACCTGTTCTTCCAGTTGGTTCAACTTCGGGTCGTTGAACATCTCCCACCATTTGGTCCGGATCTTATCGTCGCTGGGATCGGCAATCTTCCACCCCGACGCTTCCTTATATTGATCCGGCGGCGCTTCCTTATAGGAAGCAGGCGGAGGCATGGCCGGCGCCGAGTAGTGCGGTGCGGGATTGCACGCGGAGAGCGTGGCCAATGCGGCGATGAGGAATGCGGCCTGACGGAAGCAGGGCAGTTTCATGGCGTCACCGGTTCAGGAGGAGTTTGGGGAACCGGCCCTCCGCCGCGCAGCCGTTCGATCCACAGGCGCAGACGATCCATATAAAGATAGATCACCGGGGTCGTAAACAAAGTTACCGCCTGGCTGAAAATCAAGCCGCCCACAATGGTAATGCCGAGAGGCCGCCGTAATTCTGAACCCATGCCGGTGCCCAACGCCAGCGGCAAGCCTCCCAGCATAGCCGCCATGGTGGTCATCATGATGGGGCGGAAACGCAGCAGACAAGCTTGAAACGCAGCCTCTTTGGGGGAACAGCCTTGCCGCCGCTCCGCGTCCAACGCAAAATCGATCATCATAATGGCGTTCTTTTTGACAATGCCGATCAGCAGAATAATGCCAATCAGCGCGATGATACTCAGCTCGGTATGCGTGAGCAGAAGGGCCAGCAGCGCGCCCACACCCGCCGAAGGCAGCGTGGAAAGAATGGTGATCGGGTGAATGTAGCTCTCATAAAGAATACCGAGCACGATGTACACCGCCGCCAGCGCTGCCGCGATCAGTATCGGCTCATTGGCCAGCGACGACTGGAAGGCTTCGGCGGTGCCGGTAAAACTGGTGCTGATGGCGGCCGGCATCCCCATGTCCCGCTCCGCCGCGGTGATCTGTTCGACTGCCTGGCCCAAGGCGACTCCACCCGCGAGATTGAAGGAAATGGTTACCGACGGAAACACGCCCGAATGGTTCACGGTCAGCGGCGCCGTGGATGGCGTATAATGCGTGACCACCGCCAGAGGCACGGGGCCGCCATTGGTCGAGGGCACATAGATTTCCCGCAAACCGTTGGGATCCTGCCAAAAGCTCGGCGCCACCTCGAAAACGACGAAATACTGGTTCGTGGGCATGTACGTGGTGGCGATTTCGCGCTCGCCAAAGGCATCATAGAGAGTGTTATCCAGTACCGACGGCGTGATGCCGAGCCGCGAAGCCGTATCCCGGTCAATCATCAGGCCCGCCTCGAGACCGCTGTTCTGCTGATCGCTATTGACGTCTGTCAACTGCCGCATCTTCTTGAGCCGCGCCAGCAGCAATGGCGCCCAGTGGGCCAGCAAATTCAGATCATCGCTTTGGATGGTGTACTGATACTCGGCGGCCGACTGCCTTCCTCCCACGCGCACATCCTGCACCGCCTGCAAATACAGAGTCACGCCGGGTATGCCCGCCATTTTTGTTCGCAGCCGGCCGATGATCTGATCGGCCGTCGCATGGCGGTCTTGGAGTGGCTTCAGAGAAATAAAAGCTCTCCCGGTATTAATGGTCGTGCCGCCGCCACCCCCGGTAAATGCCATCACCGTGGCGACACCCGGGTCCGCCTGGACGATCTTTGAGAGGGCGACGATCTTGTTCTGCATCGCCTGGAACGAAGTGCTCTGATCAGCGATAAAGTTGCCATTCAGCCTCCCGGTGTCCTCCTCCGGGAAAAATCCTTTGGGAACGACCACATACAAATAGGCGCTCAAAGCGATTGTTCCGGCGACAATCAGCAGCATCAGCGCCGAATGATCGAGCACCCAGCGCAAGGCGGTCTCATATATATGAAGGATGAAGTCGAAGAATTTTTCGCTCGCTCGATATAACTTGCCGTGGCTTCTTTCCCCGGCTAGCAGGCGGGAACACATGGTGGGCGTAGTGGTCAGCGAAACGACCATCGATACCAGGATCGTGACGGAGAGAGTCACCGCGAACTCACGAAAGAGGCGGCCCACGATCCCACCCATCAACAGAATGGGAATAAACACCGCGACCAGCGAAACACTGATGGAAAATACCGTCGGACCGATCTCCGCCGTACCGTTCAGCGCTGCTTCTATCGGTCCCTGTCCGCGTTCCCGATAGCGCGTGATGTTCTCCAACACCACGATCGCATCGTCCACCACGAAACCGGTCGAAATGGTCAGCGCCATCAGCGAGAGATTGTCTATGCTGAAGCCCATCAGGTACATCGCGCCGGCCGTTCCGATGATCGAAACCGGAACGGCTATACTAGGAATGAGCGTTGAGCGCCAGTCCCTGAGGAACACAAAAACTACCAGGATCACCAGCATCACCGAGATCAGCAGTGTCACTTCGACATCGTGCACCGACGCCCGAATGGTGACGGTTTGGTCCATCACCACGGTCAGTTTGATGGATGGATTGATGGCGGCATGAAGCTGCGGGATGGCGGCCTTGATGCCATCCACCGTGGCGATGATATTGGCGCCCGGCTGCCGGAACACGATCACGAGGGCGGCTCTGGTTCCGTTCATCACTCCCAGCGAGCGCACCGTCTGCACAGAGTCGGTGACCTGCGCCACATCGGTAAGCCGCACAGCGGCCCCATTATTGGTTTTGACCAGCAGCGGCCGGAAGTCGGCGGCGTGCATCAACTGGTCATTGGCTCCGATCATCCAGGTCCGCCGGCCGTCGGAGAAGCTTCCTTTCGCCTCGTTGGCGGTCTCGGAGGCGATGGTGGCCCGCAGGCTCTCCAGGCTCAAGCCGTAGTGATTGATTTGCACCGGATTGACGTCAATGCGCACAGCGGGCGACGAGCTGCCGCCCACCGTCACCTGTCCGACTCCGCGAATTTGCGAGATCCTCTGCTCCAGGACGGTCGAGCCTGCGTCATACAGCGCCGAGGGAGGCAGCACATCGGAAGTCAGCGCAAGAATCATGATGGGGGCATCTGCCGGATTTACCTTGCGATAGGTCGGGTTGGTCGGCAGATTAGCGGGCAGATACGAGCGGGCGGCATTGATGGCCGCTTCCACGTCGCGGGCGGCCGCGTCGATATTGCGGTCCAGGTCGAATTGCAGAGTGATACTGGTGGAGCCGAGCGAGCTGGAGGAAGTCATTTCGGTGACGCTGGCAATGCGTCCGAACTGCCGCTCCAGAGGAGTGGCCATGGAAGACGCCATGATCTCCGGACTCGCCCCCGGCAGCGATCCCTGAACGGAAACGGTGGGGAAATCCACTTGCGGCAAAGGAGCTACGGGGAGCACGGTATAGCCCACCGCTCCCGCTAATGCCACCGCGATCGTCAGCAGTGTAGTCGCTACGGGCCGCGAAATAAAGGGCGACGAGAGGTTCATCGTCAGTCTCCAGGCGCCGGGGACGGTTGGTCCGGAAGCAGCCCGCGCGGGTTCCGGCTGAAAACGCGCCGTAGCCTGGCGGCCATCTCATCGAAGAAGAGATAAATTACCGGTGTCGAGTACAGCGTGAGAATTTGGCTGAGCAATAAACCGCCGATAATGGTGATGCCGAGCGGCCGCCGCAGCTCGCTCCCCACTCCCGTTCCAAAGGCCAGAGGCACAGCTCCCAGCAGGGCCGCCATGGTAGTCATCATGATCGGCCGGAACCGCAGCAGGGACGCCTGATAGATAGCTTCGTGCGGGGGCTTATGCTCGATCCGCTCCGCCTCTAATGCGAAATCGATCATCATGATGGCGTTCTTCTTCACGATGCCGATCAGCAGCACGATGCCGATGATCGCCACGACCGTCAGTTCCTGGTGAAACAGCATCAGCGCCAGTAAAGCTCCCACTCCGGCTGAGGGGAGTGTCGATAAGATCGTGACTGGGTGAATGTAGCTTTCGTAAAGCACTCCCAGCACA